>DATNPE010000244.1:0-7515 GCA_036703355.1 Allocoleopsis sp.
CACCCTAGGCACTAACGATATCACTAGGTTTTAAGCTGCTTTTGAGTTTCATGATTGATGCTGGCGATACCCGCATTTGCTTTGTGGGAGACTCTTTCGTGAATGGCACTGCTGACCCTGAGTGCTTGGGTTGGACGGGTAGAGTCTGTGCTGCGGCTTGTCGCAAAGGCTACAACGTGACTTACTACAATCTGGGCATTCGTCGAGAAACCAGTGCTGATATTCGCGATCGCTGGCAAGCAGAAGTAGAACGCCGTTTACCGGAAACTTGCGATCGTCGAGTGGTTTTCTCTTTCGGGGTGAATGATACGACGATTGAGAATGGTCGGCGGCGAGTTGAATCGAGTGATTCTGTAGAAAATGCGCGTCAGATTTTGACTCAAGCTCAGCGATCGCTGCCTGTGTTGATGGTGGGGCCAGCACTGGTGGGTGAGGCGGAGCAGAACCAAAGAATTTGTGATTTGTCTGGGCGGTTGGCGGAGCTTTGTCAGGAGTTGGGGGTGCCGTTTTTGGAGATTGCGAGGCCGTTGCAAGGGTCTGCGGTTTGGGTGGCAGAGGCGATCGCGAATGATGGGGCACACCCTAGAGCGGCGGGTTATGGGGAGTTGGCGGAGTTGGTGGAGAATTGGTGGGCTTGGCGAGGGTGGTTTCCTGATCGGTGATACTCAGCACTTCGCTGTAAGCGCTTGTTTGTGACACGCTTGAGATTTCTGAAGCCAACCCTTGGGGGAGAATCCCCCAAACCCCCGATTGGGAGACGGCTGCGTCCCCCAAACCCCCTCCAGAGCGCAAAGGTGTCTCAATTTAGAGAGTTTCAAAAAACCTTTTCTTTAGTTCTAAGTTACGTGAAATCGTTCAAAGTTTCTCTTTCTGAAATGCTCGTCAGGGTCGTAAATTAGCTGCTTTAGAGAGAAGAAATAGCAGAAGACGTTGGTATGAGATCAGCAGTACCTTATCGCACAATATAGTACCCGCAGGGGTGCTGTCTCGGCTCAATATATTTTCCACAATTGAGAAGTTGATGCTTAACCCACGTTTCAATCGTTTTAGGGTTGGGCAATACACCAAAAACTCAATTTAGGGAAAATTTACACATGGCTCTAGTTTCAACATTTGAGCTGCTGGTCAAGCCAATTGCACCCCCTGGATCTGGCCCTGCTGCTGTTGCTCGCACCGTTGTCCAAGGTTACTTTTTAACGATTGCGAATACGAAGAATATTCCTGTTAGAGTAAGGCTGCAATTTACGGCAACTACTCCCAATCTAGACATCACCAATACTGTTACAATCCGCGATGTTCTTGGTAACAATATCTTTGGGGATCTTGTACCTACTGCCGACCCTAGGAAGTTGACTTACAATTTGTCAATTCCTGCTCACGATACAGCTTTAGTCAGCCTGTTGCCTGATGTCAGTCAGCCCAAGGTTGTAGCAGAAAAATCACTAGAAATCCGCGGATATGTAGAGATTTCCAGAGCTTCCTTTATTGGCCCAAGTTACGAATTGCTGCTGACGCCCGAACATCGAGGCACGTTTCTACCTGATAACATTAACGCGCCTATTCCTGACTTCGATCAACTTGCCTATGCTCTTCCCACAGCGAATCCTGGAAACTTGTATAAGCTGAATTCTGTTTTAGTTCCCGATCTACCTTTAGATGTGGATAACGGTCAGATACCTGATGCAACGGTCCCATCAGGTGAGATGCAGCAGATCCTCGGTATGATAGCTCAGCGCATTGATGAAATTGAACAGCGGATGACAGATGTGAGATCCTAGGATTTCACTGAAAGAATTTGGCTAGAGAAAGAACAACTCTTGAATTTGTCCGGACAAACAATTAAGAGTTGTCTTTCCTATTCAATCTGAATTTTTAACCTGCACTACTACCTGTTCAAAATAGTAAAAACCTAAATTTTAGGGGTAAGTTGTGCAGACAAGTCAAAGCAAAAGAAATAAATCAACTTTTTAATTATTTTTAGTTATTAGAATTCAACCAGAGCTAATATTAGTAGCTTTAGAATCACCTGATGCAAATACGCCGCGCTTCTAGAACTTTTAACTGGCGATCGCTAGGAAGAAATTGTCGCGACTTGTGTTGATTCTTCTACAGATCAACAGATCAAAAGACTTGCAGCAGGTTCTATCAGTATAGAAAAGCTATCAGTGCAAGAAGTTGAACTTAGTTCTCTGAGGTTGAGCCGAAGCGGTAGCCTCGACCGTAGACGGTGTGGATCAGGGGGATTTCGTTTTCGGCTTCGATTTTGCGCCGGAGGAGGCGAATTTGGGCGGCTAAGACGTTGCTGCCTGGTTTTTGGTCGGTGTCGCCCCAGAGGTATTCGTGAATTTGTTGGTGGGTGAGCAATTGGCCTGGGTGCCGCATCAGGTATTCCAGCAGTTGGCTTTCTTTTTCAGAGAGATCGATGGCGCGGCCTTGGCGGTAAGCGAGCTGATTTTCGCGATCGAGTTCTAGGTCTTCGACTCGCAGGCGGGAGGGGGCGGCGGTGGGTTCTAGGGTGGCAGGGCGACGGAGGAGGGCGCGGACGCGAGCTAGGAGTTCTCGCAGTTCAAAGGGTTTGATCAGGTAGTCATCGGCTCCTGCATCTAAGCCTTGGACGCGATCGTCTAGGGTATCTTTGGCGGTAAGGAACAAAACTGGGGTGGTGTCGCCTTGCGATCGCAGCTTTTGGCAAATCTCTAAACCTGTTTGCTGCGGCAACATCCAGTCTAGAATCAGCAAGTCGTAGTGGCTTTGAGCGGCAAGCTGACTGCCTGTGGCTCCGTCATAGGCAACTTCTACGTCATATCCTTCTCGCTTCAGGACACGGCTGAGCGGATCGGTGAGTTCCGCTTCATCATCTACTAACAGAATTCGCATGGGCAACTAACAGCGATTCGCGATCGGCTTTCAGCTATCATTATCCTGCTGACCGCTGCACGCTGAACGTTTCTATGATTACCGTCGCATTACCGAAAGGTGCCCTGCTCAAAGATGCTATTCGTCTGCTGCAATCGGTTGGACTCGATTTTAGTGCCTTCCTCGACTCTACTAATCGCCAGTTGCAAATTGCAGACCCCACAAACACGGCCAAAGCGCTATTGGTGCGGGCGCAGGATGTTCCGGTGTATGTGGAGTATGGGCAGGCTCATTTAGGCATGGTGGGCTATGATGTGCTGCGAGAGAAAAAGCCCCAGGTGGCGCAACTGATTGACCTGAAGTTTGGCTACTGCCGCTTATCGGTGGCAATGAAGGCCTCTAGCCCTTATCGTTCGGCGTTGGAATTGCCTCCTAATAGTCGGGTTGCTTCTAAGTTTGTCCACTGCGCTCACGAGTATTTCCAAAGTTTAGATTTGCCTGTGGAGATTATTCCGCTCTACGGTTCGGTGGAACTGGGACCGATTACAGGTATGTCGGAGGCGATCGTGGATTTGGTCTCTAGTGGCAAAACGTTGCGGGAAAATGGCTTGGTTGAAACCGATATTTTGTTTGAAAGTACCGCCCGCCTGATCGCCCATCCCCTCAGCTACCGCACTAACACAGGCAACCTCCACGATTGGATTGAGAAGTTACGGGCTGCTAGCTTGGTCAGTGCTTAACTTCTAGGGTTGATGTCTCAGTTCAATTTATGCCAGGTTCGACCGCGCTACATTGGAGAAATATGCCCTTTTCTGGAACTTAACGTTTAGGTCTTAGCATGGCTGGTTCATTGCCTCAGACGGAGCAGCGGCGATCGCGCGAAAACGATTGGCGGTTGTTTCTCAAGTTGGTGCCTTATGCTCGGCGCAGTGGCCGATTGCTGGCGACTTCTACCATCCTTTTGGTGCCGCTGGCGATCGCGGGAGCGATTCAACCGATCATCATTGGTCAGGCGATCTCTTTTATTAAGCAAGAACCAGCCACGTTTGATTTTCTCCAAGGCAAACCACTCCTCGATGGCATCAATATCCTGGCGGGTCTGCTGTTCCTCACCATTGTGGTGCGGCTGGTTTTGGACTCGATCCAAGGCTATCTGGTGCAGAACCTAGGTCAGCAAATCACGGCGGATATTCGCAACGATTTGTTTGATCACGTTACTTCTTTAGCGGTGCGCTTTTTTGATCGCACTCCGGTCGGTCGCCTGATCACGCGCCTGACCAGTGATGTGGAAGCCTTGGGGGATGTGTTTGCCACGGGAGCGGTGGGGATTGTCAGCGATTTGTTTAACATGCTGGCGATCGCGATCGCCATGTTCAGCTTGCAGTGGCAACTGGCCTCGATTTTGGTAGTGATGCTACTGCCCGTCACGGCCCTGATTATTTACTTCCAGAAACAATATCGTCAAGCCAACTACAAAGCCCGCGAAGAACTCTCAGCCCTCAATTCTACGCTGCAAGAGAATATTACCGGGATTGGGGTGGTGCAACTGTTCCGGCGAGAGAAGTTTAACTCGGAATTGTTTCGTACCATTAACCAGCGCTACATCAAGGAAGTCGATCGCACGATTTTCTATGACTCGGCAGTTTCAGCGACGTTGGAATGGATTTCTCTGGTGGCGATCGCAGCCGTGCTGTGGCTAGGTGGCACTTTAATTCTGCAAGGCAATTTAGCTTTAGGTACGCTCTCGGCTTTTGTAATTTTTGCTCAACGCCTCTTTGACCCGCTGCGTCAGTTTGCTGAAAAGTTCACTGCGATTCAGGCAGGCTTTACCGCCGTGGAGCGGATTAGCGACATTCTAAATGAACCGATTGAGATTCGTGATCCGGTGGGAGTCACGCCCAAGCTACCGGATGCCGCCACCAAGGGCGAAATTCGTTTCGAGCATGTCTGGTTTGCTTACAAAAACGACGAGTACGTGCTCAAAGACCTGGACTTTACGATTCGTCCTGGAGAAAAAATTGCCCTAGTCGGGCCAACGGGGGCAGGTAAAAGCTCGATTATTCGGCTGCTGTGCCGCTTGTATGAACCGACTCAAGGCCGCATCTTAGTCGATGGCATTGACGTTCGCAATTTGCCCCAACACGAACTGCGACAGCACATTGGTGTCATTCTGCAAGACGGTTTCCTGTTCGCCGGAGATGTCAAGAGCAATATCTCCTTGGGAGAAAATTACGATTTCGCGGCGATTCAAGACGCGGCGGAGCGGACGAATGTGGCGAAGCTGATTGAGCAACTGCCCCAAGGCTACGACACGATACTGCGGGAGCGGGGCACTAACTTGTCGGGAGGTCAGAAGCAGCTTTTAGCGTTTGCCCGCGTCGCTGTGCGTAATCCCCAAATTTTGGTGCTAGACGAAGCCACAGCTAGCTTGGATGTCAGCACTGAGGCTTTGATTCAAGAAGCATTGGATCGCTTGCTGGTCGGGCGCACCGCCATTATCATCGCCCACCGACTCTCCACCATTCGCAATGTCGATCGCATTTTTGTGCTCAAGCGCGGCCAACTAGTGGAATCGGGCAGCCACGAGGAGCTACTAGAGCTAGGCGGTTTGTATGCCAGCCTCTACCGACTGCAAATGCTAGAAACCTAGTTGTACTCGGTCTACTGGTACGCTTCGGGCTTGGGGCTAAGGAGGGTTGTACCCAAGAGTTGCGTGGGTGTGGGGAAATGGGTCGAGGCGATCGCCTGTCCGGTCGTCATCGGAAAATTCAACTCACAAGCTGGAGCAAGCATGAGCTTGGAGGTATAGACATTAGAGCAAGTTGCCAGTTCCGCTTCCCAGTTCGTTTCGAGCAGAAATAGCGCTTCTAAATTGGTTGAGCGCTGACTGACCGTGGTGGTATCTAGCGACTGAAACCAAACCACATCTGTCAGATCACTGTGCTGGATGGGTTCTAGCGCGGCTGTCGTGGCAGCAAGCTGGGTGGCTGTTCCTGCTTCCACGACGGGGAGGCCCAAAGAGATAGAGATGCGCTGAGGGGCAATATCCGATTGAAGAGCGATCGCAATCATGGCAGTGATTGAAACGGTGCAACCAAGACCAGCCACAACGGTTAGGCACTGCTCCAAGTTCAGGTTCATTCTGACTTCTCAATCACGGGTTGATATCTATTGTAGATACAACATTGGATTCCAGAATTCTGTATTCAAGTGTCGTAAATTTGTAAACTTTTGCGCCAGATTGGGGCTATTTAGCGATCGCCCCGACGAAATAGCCCATTGACAACGACAGTTTATCGAACCTTGAGCTGTAGAGATTTGAGATCAGCTTAGCCACGGTGCTTGCGGCTTTGCTTTTCAGCTTCACCAATTAGCCAGTAGGCATAGGAGGTGGTCGCAAAGAAGGCAATCAGCAACAGCCAGTTTGTCGAGTTAATTGCAAAATCCATTGTTTTTTACCTGAATTCAAGTTCAAGAGAGTTAATCATTGGAGCAGGCAGCTTTTGGCAGTGATGCAGCGACCAAACTCCAAGCGTTATGCAGCAAACTCAATCTGTTCTCGGCCTGCTTCCAACAGGTATTCCCCGGCGACACCCAAAAAGTCTAGGCTGACAGGTGCAACTAGCATGATTGCTTCTAGGAGTAATTCCGCAAAGAGCCGTTTCCAATGCTTATGTTGCAGTTTCATGGCCTACCTACCTTCTGGGGGCGGAGTGGGTGGGAGGAGAGCAGGCTTGAGAGATATTTATCTGCTTCAAGTTAGGCCCATAGTAGAAATTTCAACTTCAGGTTGAATGCGCGCCTCTACGGAAATCTGAAACCCCTTGTTATGAAGACCCGTAAAACCACGAACAGTAGTCTCCGCAGTCTTCACCCCAGAAAAATACCAAGGGCGATCGCACCTTACTGACACTTTTTGGCGCTCATACCGTCCTACTGCGACAACAGACGAGCGGCAAGGATTCCACCGACAAACCCAAATAGATGTCCCTGCCAAGAAACGCCGCGTCGCGATGGCAAGATCCCCCATATCAAGCCGCCATAACATAGCCCCACCAAAAGCGACATCATCCCTGTCCACAGACTGCGCTCAAAGTAGCCATACAGCAGCAAGAACCCTAAGTAACCAAAGATTAAGCCACTCGCGCCCAAATGCACCGAACGAGTTGCCCCAAATAGCCACACGCCCAAGCCACTCACTAGGGTTGTCACCACGGTCACAACAAAGAAGTAGTGGATATCTTGCAGCATCACCAACCAACCTAATGTCACCAAGGGCATCGTGTTAGCAGCTAAGTGCTTGAAGCTGCCATGCAAGAATGGAGCCAGCAAGATGCCGCTTAAGCCTCTCAAACTGCGGGGTCGGATGCCATAACGATTTAGGGCTCCTTGAAAAATTAGAAAATCGATGATTTCCAAGACCCAAATCAGCAGTAGTAGTCCACCTAGAATAGTTGCTTGAGTCTCAAAGTTTTGTTCTACGTTGGGCAACCATTCCAAGAGGCGATCGCCCACCTGCGACCAAACTGGTAGATTGTCAGCCACACTGTTAAAATTTCGTTCTGATAGCATTCCAAGCATTCGTCCCCTTCTGCTTTTAACCCCGACCCTGCAAGCTAAGTGAGCTGCGATCGCCTTTGTAACTAAACTTGAGCGCTG
>DATNPE010000245.1:0-12898 GCA_036703355.1 Allocoleopsis sp.
CGCGACCTAATTCTGCTTGTAGATCAAATAAGCGCTCTTGATTACGAGCAATCAGCAGCAGTTCGGCAACATCGGTACGGGCATCCAACCAGCGACAAACGGCGCTCCCAATATCCCCAGTCGCGCCACACACTGCAACCGTCGCTTTGGCAAGTTCAATTCCGAGCTGTTTGGCAGCTTGCTCCACTTGGCGACAGATAATATAAGCAGTATGGGTATTGCCTGTAGTGAAACGCTCAAATTCCAGCTTGATGTTCCGCACTTGCTGAATTTGGCTGAGGTTAAAGTTTTCAAAGATGATTGAAGAAAAGCCGCCTAAGGCAGTGATATTGAGGCCATGCTTTTGGGCATGAGCCATCGCGTTAATCACTTTGCGAGTTGCTGCTTTAATCCGGCGCGTAGCCAGCATTTCTGGCAAAAAGCAGGACTCGACATATCTGCCTTCAATTTTTTGGCCTGTTAGGCTTGTAACAGTGATGGTGTCAACAATTTGTGGCGGAGCGCTGCACCAAAAATCTAATCCTTGGTCGGCATATTCTGGGTAGCCTAGCTCTCTAGCAACAGATTGGGCGTGTTCTAAACTGGTAAGGTGACCGATAAGACCAAACATGGACGGTTACAGAGCCTAAGATTCAGGCTGGCTTTAGGTTTGTAGTAATTGAAAGGTGTAATTGCTAAAAGCACTTGAAAATACTACATAAATTCGCCGACCAGCGGTTCAGTTCTGATCGGCAAATTTATGCAAGTACGAAAGGGCGATCGCTCAGTAGAAGATAACTGATTTGATCAAAAAGAGAATGCCGCAAGTTACATCAACAGACCGTTACATGGGCCTGAAAGTTTCGAGCTTAGGCAGCGGCAAGGCCGTAAGCAGACATTCGCATGATGTCACGGGTGCTGAAACCAATATTGCTCAGAGCTTCACCATACTGGATCATGAAGTCTTCGACTAAAGCTTCTTTCTCCATGCCCAAAATCTGCGCGTCGTCCGCCACTTGGTTCAGCATACGCCAAACTAAGGGCAAGTTCTGACGGTTAGCTGCTTCCAGCTCATCTTTGGCGGTTTCAAAGTTGGCTTTGAGCCATTCTTCCCCGTAGTTGAGATGGCTGTACTCGTCCTTGACTACACCTTCGGTAATCTTGCGAGCAAAGTCATCAGCAACAGGAATATAAATGTTGTAGGCAGCGATCGCAAAGCACTCAATGATGAGGGATTGAATCAGCAAGCAAGTCACGACTTGGTTGTTGGCGGCGGCAACCTGAAAGTTTCCATGCAAATCAGCGAAGAACTGACGGGCAAACTCCATGTCTGGGGTGACTTGCAGATTACGGCCACAGGCTTCAAAGCCCTTTTTGTGGCGATTTTCCATTCTGGCTAGGCTCACCAATTGATCGTGACTGTCCGGCAGCATTTCAGCCAGTTTCAAGTAGTTTTCGTGAGCCTCCTGTTCGCCTTCAATCACGATCGCGTTGATCCGACTGTAAGCATCTTTGTAGGCTGCGCTATGGAAGTCAATTTCTAGACTGGCCTCAAGCTGCGGCATGGATCTCTTGTCTCCTCATCATGAATCAGTCGGTAATAGTTCGACTTGGTGGAACTATGGACAAAGATGGCGACGGCTAAATGTAAATTTACAATTTACAACCTAAAGTTACTTTACCGTTTTTAACGGCGGATTGACTAAATAGATTGCCTAAACAGGCAGTCAGAAAACTGCGTGCTGATTTACGAACCTGTAGCTGCGGGGTTGCTCAGGAGTTGCGCCTCTATGCTCTTTAAGACCTTACAACCAGGATGAGTGAAATAAACTCACCCAATGGTCATATTTACCATAACTATGGGCGTACAGTAATACTAAAATCGCAGCGTGAGACAGAACGAGTTGTGAGCGAAAACCAAGCCCCCAGTCTGGCGACTCCCCTACCACCGACTGATCTGCCCTCGCAGCGATGGAGGCAGATAGTTGGATGGCTCAATGCTCTGTTGTTATTGGCTGGGGCTGCGATCGTTTTATTTCCGCTTGCTGTTGTGTTTTTGACCTCCTTCTCAACTTCTGGAGCCATCGATTTAGGCAGTCATTCACCAAGATGGTCTTGGAAGAATTACCAGGAAGCTTGGCAGCGAGGTAATTTTCTCTTGGCTTTTGCCAATTCGACCTTGGTGGCGATCGCAGTCACAGGGTTGCAGACGATTACTTCGGCCTTGGCGGGTTATGCCTTGGCGCGTTTGCAGTTTTGGGGCAGGCAAGCGGTTCTCTTAATGGTCTTAGCAACGCTGGTAATTCCGTTTCAACTGTTGGTGATTCCGGTGTTCTTAATTTTGAAATGGGGTCACTTGATTAACACCTATGGCGCTTTGATTTTGCCCACAGCAGCAAATGGATTTGGTATTTTTCTACTTCGACAGTATTTCCAAACGATTCCGGTGGAGTTGGAAGAAGCAGCGGCGCTAGATGGAGCGAATCGCTGGCAAATTTTGTGGCGGGTGATGTTACCGCTGGCGCGTCCTGCTTTGGTGACGCTATTTCTGTTTACGTTTATTGGCGAGTGGAATGATTTGTTTAAGCCGTTGGTGTTTACCACTCGTCCGGAGTTACAAACGGTGCAGTTGTCTCTGGCGGGTTTTCAGGAGCAATTCACAAATAATTGGCCTTTAATGATGGCGGCGGTGGTGATGGCGACGGTTCCGGTGGTGCTGCTGTTTTTGGTGGGTCAGCGCCAGTTTATTCAAGGGATCGCGACCACAGGAATTAAAAACTAAACGGTGGCTTTGGTTACAGGCTTTAGCTTCAAGCATTGCCTGAAGCGCTGTTTATACTGGGAGATTGGGGCCGCAGGAGTCAAAGGATGCAAAGATTGGGCTTGGTTTTAGTGGTGGTGTCGTTTTTGCCCTGGGCAGCGATCGCTTTTGTGCTACCTTGGCTGCCCATTACCACAGCCCAGAAAGCGCTGTTGGTTCCTGTGTTATTAGTTTTGGCAGAAATTTTATTCTGGTCGGGGCTGCTGATTGTGGGGAAGGAAGCGGCGCAGCGGTATAAGCAGTTTTTTAATGTTCGGGCTTTGTGGCGATCGCTGAAGCGGGGGGTGCGGCGGTTGGGACGCGGTTTGAGGTAATCCGAGTTTTGGGGATTCTCGCAAATCCGAGCCTTGGGGGCACTCGCCCCCAAACCCCCGCTGAGGGACGGTTGCGTCCCTCAGACTCCCTCCAAACGAAGTTGAGTGTGGGTGTTTCGATACTTGGGATGGTTACTTCTGACTCCTGGCTTCTGGCTCCTAACTTCTGACTCCTGGCTTCTGACTCCTGGCTTCTGACTCCTGGCTTCTGACTCCTGGCTTCTGGCTCCTGGCTTCTGGCTCCTTTCCTCTCAGCACTCAGTCCTCAGCACTCACTTCTTCTTCCAAATCTGTCTGAATGCTCAACCGAATCGTTCTCGCGGACTCTAATGTGCCAATTCTGGTTTCGACGGTTTCTCCGGAGAGGTGGTTGAGGCAGCTGAGGAGCGATCGCAGGTGGGGGGTGCTGGCTCCGCTGTCTACGTACAGGCGATCGACGAGGCTGGTGACTCGTTTCCAGGTGGTGTAGAGTTTGGCGATGGTTTGTTCGAGTTGGGCGGCTTGGTTGACGAGGTCGGCGGTGGAGCTGAGGGAGCCGATGCGGAGGGCTTCTTCGAGGGCGGCTTCGAGGTCTAGGGACTCGTTGTTGAGGGCTTGGACGTTGGTGGCGGCTTCGAGATATTTGGCTAGGTACCGGGCTTCTGAGGTGACTTGCTTCAGGGTATCGACGTCGGGGTTTTCGGCGACGGTTTCGCGCAGTTCGTTTTGATGGGACTCTGGCAGCTTTTCCATTTCCCGCACTAAAGGAGCTAGGTAGCGGGAGGGGATGGAGTTGGTGGCGGCTTTTTCTTTGATGACTTCAGGGAGCAAGTCGGAGGTCATGGCGGTCCATTCGTCGGCGAGTTGGCGCACTTCCCGGCGGGTAATGCGATCGCCTCGGCGGGCGGCGTCACTCACCATTTGCTGCACTTCTGGAGCGGCTTGAGCGGTTTCGACGAAGGCGCGTTTGCTGAAGCGCTCTACGGAGTCGGTGTCGAGGTAGCCGCCTTCTAGGAGGGTGTCGGCGCTATCGGCCAGCTCGATCAGGGAGTAGGCTTGGCTTTTGCTGATTTCGCGGTCTTGCAGCCACTTGAGAAATCCGGTGCCGCGTCCTTCACCGCCACGTTTTTCGCGATCGCGCACAGTTCGCAAAATGCGGCCTCGCCAAATGTCGGTTTGCAGGTCAAAGCGATCGCAGACTTGCCAAGCGGCTTCGACTCGTTGCTGAAATTCTAAATCGGGAATCTGCTCGTCTTCTGGGTCGGGCAACTCGAAGTTGAGTTCTAGTCCACCTTCTAAGGCAACGTTGGCAAGATCGGTGGCGAATTGAGGGGCTTGAACCATGAGAAACCCTGTACAGAGAACAGCCGGATCATTATGCCATGCGAATCCTAGATTGCCATGCGGATAACTGACCAAATTCCGTGGAGCTGGAGGGATGGGCGATCGCTCAGTCGCTGTTTTTTCAGCCGCCTGTAAACTGCCGCAACAGCCAGCTAAAAACCAAGAAGCTTAAGGTCACAACCCCAATAAAGGCAATCAGCAATCCTAGTAAGGCGGCAAGGACGACCCAGCGACTGACTGTGCGAGAGTGGGGTCGGGCGGCTTGGAGATGATCTTCTAGCAATGCTACGTTTTTGGTGTTGGCTTTCCAAGTCACATCTAACAAGTCGCCTAGTACGGGTACAGTGCCAGCAACAGTATCAAATAAAACATTAGATACCATTTTTGTCAGGATTTCTTGAGAAACGCCTAACTGGGCACTTTCCCAAATGATGTACGCCGAAAATAAAAAGCTGGCGAAGTCTCCTCCACCGGGTAACAGTCCTAAAATCGGGTCTAAGCCAAAACGATAGCGGGTGCCCGGAATTCCAATGGAGCTGTCTAATACATGACTTAAGGTGCGAATGCGCTTGAGGCGTGCAGCTTTAGGATCTGTTTCAGGACGCATGGTCAACAGCAACGCAGATTGACACCCTAGAGTACTGGAATCCCTCACTCTTGTCACGCTTGACCCTTGTAGATGCAGAATTAAGGCGCAGTTCCGCTTAATAATTGAGGGCCAAAATTGATCAAAACTTACAACAAGTACTGGTATTAAAAAACACCCTTAAAGGTTTGGCACATTTTAGTTTTTCAAGCCAAAATATAAAACAACTCAAAATTAAAAATTAGGGAAATCTATGGACCCCTTATTGGGTGCGCTGATTGCTGCAGCTACCGTGATTGCCTTACAAATTGCAACCTACAAGCCTCCTAAGGAAACCAAAAAAATTAGTGTAGTAATTAGTGGTAAAACTTACGAAATTACTGAGAAATAAGGTTTGAGAAAACTCTTAGTTACGGGAGCCAGCGGTTTTTTAGGATGGCATCTCTGCCAAATCGCTCAGCGGCAATGGAAGGTCTATGGCACCTACTGTTCTCAGGCGATCGCCATTCCTGGTGTGACAACGATTAAAGTCGATATCAGCGATTTTGTTGCCCTCCAGCAGCTATTTGCTACGGTTCAACCCGATGCTGTAATCCATCTCGCGGCCCAATCTAGCCCCAACTATTGCCAAACGCATCCTGAAACTTCTCATGCCATCAACGTCACGGCTTCGATTAATATTGCGGGGCTATGCAGCGATCGCGCCATCCCCTGTGTCTTTACTTCTACAGATTTGGTGTTCGATGGCTTAAATCCGCCTTACCGGGAAACTGATCCTGTTAATCCGGTGAACCTCTACGGGGAGCAAAAAGTCTTGGCAGAGGCAGGGATGCGATCGCGATATCCGCAAGCAGCGATTTGTCGTATGCCGCTGATGTTTGGGGCCGCTACTCCTACCGCCAGCAGCTTTATGCAGCCCTTTATCCAAATGCTACGCCAGGAACAGGAGTTACGCCTATTTACTGATGAGTTCCGTACGCCTGCCAGTGGCACCGCAGCCGCTCAAGGACTGTTGCTAGCACTAGAAAAGGTGCAAGGTTGCGTTCATCTAGGCGGCAAGGAACGCATTTCTCGCTATGAGTTTGGCCGCTTACTTGTGGAGGTGCTGGGCTTACCTGACACAGGACTTCAAGCTTGTCGCCAAGCAGATGTCAAGATGGCTGCTCCTCGACCCCCAGATGTTTCCCTCGATAGTTCCCTGGCTTTTTCTTTAGGGTATGCCCCGTTATCTTTGCGCGAAGAATTAGCAGTCCTCCGAGGTAAAGTCTAGCGGGTGATCAGGAGGCCATTGCCGTGGGTTGCAAGGGATCAGACTTCCGCAAAAAAGTCAGCATCGCGGTAGTAATTGCATTTGGGCAGCAAACCGCAGCATCATGACCACAATTCGCAATCACTTGAAACTGAGAATGTGGCAAGCGGGCATGTAATTCTTCGCCGTTGCTCAGGGGAAACCAGCGATCGTCCCTGCCCCAAAGAATTAAGGTTGGACAGGCGATCGCACTCAAGTTGTCTTGAATTGGGGTAATTTGGTTGGGTTGACCAGCCAGCAAAGCTTGAATTTCCTGAGCCGATTGCCGCATATCAACCGCAAACTGAGTCATGGCTCCCGGAATCTCGATGTAAGGATAGGTCAGCCAGTAGATTTCTTCTGGGCTGGTGGAAGTGGGATCTACCATGACCTCTAAGCGGGCAATTTTCACCAGCAGATGCACTAGGGGGGTGACAGGACGTGCTAATTGCAGTTGATCCACCCACTGCACCAGCGGCAGGGGAATATCAGCCATCCATTGCATGCCCCAAGTCGGCAAGCGCTTGGGAAAAATGGGCACGTTGATCACCACCAACTGTGCTACTAGTTCTGGATAGGTTTCGGCTAAGGCGATCGCCGTTAAAGCGCCCAAAGACTGCCCCACGACGATCGCAGGCTCAGCACACAGGGCTTGAATTATCCGCGCCAACTCAACCACTTGATGCCCCGGAAGCTCTGGGTGGCGAATCTGCTCTGAGAAACCGTAGCCTTTGGCATCGAAACAAATGACCCGAAAATGTTGCGACAACGGATCAATCAGATCTCGCCAAGCATAGCTCCAACTGGCCGCACCATGCACCAAAATCAGGGGTGGTCCGCTGCCCTTTTCCCCATAGGCGATCGCCACTGGATAACCACTGGCCTCTCGAATCTGAACATATTGTCGGCCTTTTGGAAAGGTTGCCTGCCACCAATCCTGTACCATGATTTCCTCTTTGCCCGGATGGCTTTGCCAAGACATGCGTGCGGATAACCAGGCCCTCTGTTGCTAGCCTCGTTATCCTGCACGTACATCCTTAAATCCTAGCAATCCCAAAATTGCCTAGAATTAATAGCGGTTTTGGCAAAGTCTTGTGGCAAAGTGTGAATGCGATCGCCAAGCTCAAGAGTCTATGTGAGTTCTGAAGTGCAAGCTCGACACCGCACCGCTGCCAGGGGCACCTTCTCTAGGCAGTAAGGGCATTCTTTCTCGGTAGGGGCTGGGGGAGCCGTGGCTTCTCGTCGCTGCAACCGAGTGACCGCTCGAATCACCAGAAACAGCACCAAAGCGATTAAGACGAAGTCAACCACGGCTCCAAGAAAATCACCAATCTTGATTCCGGGTCCCACCTCAATGGTGCGCCAATTGCCCCCAGCTCTAGAAACAATAGGATTCAGCAGTGGCATGACTAGATCTTCTACGAAAGCGGTAATGATTTTGCCGAAAGCTCCACCAATCACCACCGCGATCGCTAAATCCACCACATTTCCTTTTAACGCAAATTCTTGAAAATCTCTCAAAAAGCCAGTCGCGGCACTTCTACTGCGTCTCATAGCCATGAGTTTTTTTTAATCTGCTAAATGAATGCAGAGATTGTATCACCCCAAAACTTTATGGTATTTGCCTAGCAATCAGTTTCAGGAACTTGTACGATCGCAGCCAAGTGACTGGCGGGAGTGAACCGTGCAACGTTACATCTGTACAGTTTGTGGCTATGTTTATGATCCAGCCGAAGGCGATCCAGATTCGGGGATTGCTCCCGGTACTGCCTTCGAGGATTTACCAGAAAATTGGGTTTGCCCAGTATGTGGTGCGGCTAAAGCAGATTTTGAGCCATACCAAGATTGAGTTCCCTGTGACTAGGGAGAATGCCGCAATGAAGCGCTAGCCTAGAATCTGGAGTGTGCAATCAGGGTTAGATTCTTTTGGCTTCACGACCGTTAAAAGTTTTGGTAATTGGGGGCGGGGCAGCGGGGTTCTTTGGCGCGATCGCCTGTGCCGAAGTGCATCCCCACGCGCAGGTCATGCTACTGGAGGCAGGCCGTCAACTCTTGCCTAAAGTCAGAATTTCGGGGGGTGGCCGCTGCAATGTCACCCATGCCTGTTTTGACCCTGCGGTTTTAACTCAGTACTACCCCAGGGGCGGCAAAGCACTGCGGGGAGCCTTCACTCGCTTTCAGCCGCGAGACATGATTGCTTGGCTGGATCAGCATGGTGTGGAACTGAAAACCGAAGCCGATGGGCGGATGTTCCCTGTCACCGACGATTCTGAAACCATTGTGGATTGCTTTATTCAAGCGGCTAAGGCAGCGGGAGTAGAGATTCGCACGGGGGTTCCGGTCGCTGCAATTACTCGCCTCGATCCTGGCTTTGAGGTGCAGTTGAAGTCTGGGCAAACCGTGAGTTGCGATCGCCTGCTCCTAACCACAGGCAGCAGCCCCCAAGGGTATCAACTGGCAAAGCAGTTGGGTCACCAAGTTGCCCCTCCAGTGCCGTCTCTATTTACCTTTAATGTCTCCGATCCGCGCTTGCACGACCTAGCTGGGGTTTCCGTGGCGTCAGTCCGAGTGCGCTTACGCACCGCAAATGGTGAGCAGTTCGAGCAAAGTGGACCGCTCCTGATTACCCATTGGGGCTTGAGTGGTCCAGCGGTGCTGAAACTGTCTGCTTGGGGAGCCAGAGCTTTGCATGACAGTCGCTATCAAGGCAACTTGCAGATTAACTGGTTGCCGCAATACAAACCAGAAGCATTACGGGAACAACTGCTCGCGGTGAAGTCCCAGTTACCCCGAAAAGCGATCGCTCCCAATTGCCCAGTGCCTTTGCCACGACGCTTGTGGGAGCGGTTGATTGCTAGCGCTGGCATTACAGAAACGACTCGCTGGGCTGAACTCTCGAACAAAGCCCTCAACCAACTGCTACAAGAACTGACGCAAGGTTCCTACGCCGTGAAAGGCAAGGGGGTTTTCAAAGAAGAGTTTGTCACTTGTGGCGGAGTCAGCCTCAAAGAAGTGGACTTCAAAACAATGGAGAGCCGTTGCTGTCCAGGGCTTTATCTAGCTGGAGAAATTCTTGATATTGATGGGGTTACAGGCGGCTTCAATTTCCAAAGCGCTTGGACGACTGCTTGGCTGGCAGGTCAGGCGATCGCTCAATAGTTGCCCCTAGCAGCACGATGAATTGCTCAGTGAGACACTACATCAAGCGATCGCGCTCAATTTCTTCAATCACCTGTAAGCCACGCGGATCACCTACTCTCAGCAAGGCGGTTCTGGCATCTTCTTGGACACCCAATTCTTCGTCCTCGGCAAAGGCTTCGATCAGGGCATCGATCGCGGTCGCATAGACCACGTTAGAAGGCAGTTCACGGCACAGTTGCCCCACCGACCAAGCACAATTGCTGCGGACTGCTGCCACCGGATCGCGCCTTAAGCCTTCGATCAGCGGTGGAATGGCCGCAATTACCGATTCGTAGTTGACCTCAGACATCTGAGCCAAGGCACTGGCAGCCCATAGTCGTACGGCAGAAATGTCAGTTTTGAGGGCATCAATCAGCGGTAGGAGGGAGCGGCGATCGCGGCAATTGCCCAAGGCCCAAACTACACCTTTCCGCACGTAGCCGTTCCAATCTCGATTTAGTTGATCAATCAGGGGTTCCACCGCATCATGGCTAGGATTGCGCCCCAAACCGTAAGCTGCACTGACTCGCACCAATGGGCAACCGTCTTGCAACAGACTAATTAACTGCGGGATCGCGCGCTCATCCTGCAATTCACAAAAGGCTCTCGCTGCCAGCATCCGCTGGTTGGTTTCAGGTGAGTCTAAGAGCGCTAGCATCGCCTCCGGATTTGGCTTCGGCGTCTCAGACTCAGCATCAACTGGCCCCATGCGGTCTAGGGGGCTTTCCAGTTCAGCTTCAAGATCCAGTACTGTTAGGTCGTCATCGTCATACATACTGTCACTTTACAGCACTTAGCGGGGTGCAAGAGCAGGTCAACAGGTAGAGTTTTAGTACACAAAAGTATAAGAAAACGAATAGAGAATTTCAGTTTTTTCTTTCCCAAGGCTGAATTTTGATATATTACAGCACACTCAGAACCCGTTTTGACTGAGTGGAAGTGAGGGGTATTGTGACTGATCACCTAGAACCATATCGCCGCATGGCACGCTCGATTCGCTTTGTCCCACCCCAATGGCAAGTAGAGCGCTGTTATCAAGCTTTAACCCAAGTCAATACAGGTACACCTACTTTTGCTAGCTCTGGTGTCACCGCTTCGAGTCCAGCAGCGTCTTCAGCATCTACATCTATTCCTGATCTGGGTGCTACCCCTGACCCCTCCGAGTATAGCGCTGCCTTGATCCAGGCGGCAGTATCCAAGCCTACAGCCTGGTTGACCCACTACAACATTCCCGAAAATATTGGCGATCGCATTAGCAAACTCGCTACACCCCAGCCCAAAACTGCGATCGCGCCACTCCCCAAGCTGCCTGAACCTGATCCAAATTGGACACCTGCTCCTAAGGTTGCAGCCGTTGAACCAGAGGCAATCAGCGAAACGGTAGCATTCAACCTTGCCGTGCCAGATAGCGAGATTAGTCTGCCAGAGCCAGAATTCATCTCTTCAGTCGCTCCAGTTCCAGCGATCGCCTCAGAGCCAAGCCCCAGCGAGATGGGTGATTTAGAGATTGTGCTCTCTACTGCTGAACCTGCTACTCGGTTAGAAATCCCTCAGCCGACTGTCTCGCCTAGCATTGGAGCGTTGGAGACCACTCCTGACACTGCTAGCAAAGCCACCAAGCAGAGCAACCGTAAGCAAGCTCAAGGCTTTAGCCCTAGCAAGAAACGTAAAGCTTAGATTTTTGGCAGTTGGGATAGCGATCGCCTTTCTAGTGCCAAAAGAGCGATCGCGGCTCTGCTGCTAGGCACTAATAGCGTTGACCCAATCTCGCAACAACGCATTCACCTGATCGGGCACTTCGTCATGAGGGCAATGACCCGCATTGAGGAAATGCTCGGTGAGTTGGGGGTAGTGCTGGCGGAACTTGACGCTGCGGGCTCTGGCGTTCATCCAGGGGTCATGTTCGCCCCAAAGCAGCAGTAAAGGACACTGTAAGCGCCCTAGTAAGACATCTACTTTTTCCCCTTGAGGTGTCTTGAAGACTGAGGCGAATACCTCCACCGCACCCGGATCGCTGGCTGCCCGCAAAATATCATCCACCAAATCATCAGTGATGGCAGTTTGATCCAGGTAGACTTTCTGCAAAGTTTGGCGAACGACAGAGCGCTGACGAGTGTATTGAAACACCAAGTAGCTGGCCCAAGGCTGCTGAAACAACGACTGCACAAAGTTACCAAAGACTTCTCGGATCGGGTCTTTCTTCGGGGCAGGCTGAGCATCACTAAAAGGCCCTGCACTGTTAAATAAGACCAAGCCTGCGGCATCTTCAGGATATTGAGCTGCCACGGATAAGGCCGCATACCCCCCCAAGGAGTTGCCTCCCAAGACAGTGGGCTGACCAATCATTTCGGTGATGAAGTCGTGGATTTGCTCGCGCCATAGCTCGCCGCTGTATTGCCAATTGGGTTTTGCCGATCGCCCAAACCCCAGCAAATCGATCGCCCAGACTTCAAAATCTTGACTTAGCCCTGCCAGATTTTTGCGCCAATGAAAGGTGGAAGCTCCAAAGCCGTGAATGAGCAATAAAGGAGGACGGTGCGACTGGCGATCGCCTGCCCGAACATAGTAGATTGGCTGGCCCCGCCACTGCCAATACTGACCAGATACGGGAGCAATGCTGCTGGCTTGGGTAACTTGCATGGTGAGGAAGCGGTAAAGTTATCTTCAAATATCTTAACTTTTTGCGACTGAAAGCTTGGTGCTGTAACGGTTGCGCCAACTTTCCAGAATAGAGAAATTCAGCCTGTGGCGACTCTAGCGGATGTTGTAGAGCGGGGTCAATGGGGAGCAGTACGGAAGGATGAGGGATGTATGCCTTTGGCGTTCCCGGAGGGTGGGAGGAAGGGAACCATTCGGTGGGGAATAAAGCTGGGTGATTTGGGGTAGGTTAAATTACCAGAGCCTTGGCCTATGGAATGTTGAGGCGATTCGATGAAATTGGCAGAATAAAAAGTACTGAAAATTAATGAAAATCTAATATTCTTATACAAAGAAAATTTTTTCGGTCGCCATCTGCATTAGGGTCTTCTTGCAAATATGGGAATCCAGGAACTCGTCGATCGGATTTTGGCCTCTCGTAGAATTAGCCGTGCTGACCAAAACCGCTTTATGTCAGCACTGTTAGCAAAAAATTCTTTGAGTGAAGAAGACCAGATGCAAATTACGCGGGTTTTCGATGGGTTGCAGATGGGCTTGATCCGAGTTGTGGATTAACGATCACTGCCACATCACGAGTTAGCGATCGCCCAAAATTGCCTCTAAGAGTAAGTCAGCCCGGAACCGTACTGGATCGGCGCAAGGTAAACCCGTTTCTTGTTGAGTTTGCTCAATGGCTTGCTTGGCGCTGGCTGTGTCTAGATGAGCTGTGTTGAGGGCGATCGCCACCACTTTGGCGGGTGCAAAAGCTC
>DATNPE010000246.1:0-2862 GCA_036703355.1 Allocoleopsis sp.
CTCACGATCGCCCGTGGTGTTCGTGCATGGGATGGCTTGCTCAGCAGACCTGTGGGAGGCACAGTTGACTCATGCGGCTCGGACTCGTCGAGGGATCGCGATCGATCTGCGTGGACATGGTGCTTCTACACCGCCTGCGGATAGGAACTACTCTCCTGCCGCTTGTGCCACCGATCTCGTTGCTGTCCTAGAAGCTCTAAATCTGGATCAGATCGCTCTGGTGGGGCACAGCTATGGCGCTTGTGTGGCTCTGGCTACCGCTGCCGCTGTCCCTCACCGCATCTCACCATTGATTTTGGTCGATCCACCCATAGACTGCACCCAAATGCCGCCAGATATGTATGGGGCACAAATTGCACCGATGCAAGCGGAGCTAGAAACCGAAAACTGGCGATCGGTGTTGACAGGCTCGTTTCGCAATGCCCTCGCAGGCGGCACACCAGAAACTTACGAGCAAATTTTGGCGCGCTTGGCCGCAGCTCCTCAGGAAGCACTGCTAGGAACCGCCCGTGAGTTGTTTATCTTTCGAGCCATAGATAGCCTCGATCGCTACCTCACAGCCCCAGGAACCCAAGCTCAGGGAATTCTCGCGCCATCCAACAACCTGCCTTTTAGCTGGCATACTCTGCGTCCAGCCCTGACTGCAGTCACCATACCAGATACGGGACATTGGTTAATGTTGGACGCACCAGAAGCCTTTGCGATCGCACTAGATACTTGCTTGGCAGCCGTTTAAGCTAGCCCTATCGAGCTGGGTAAACCGCGACATATGCCAGCAGCCGTGATCTCGAATCAGTCTCTCAGCGCCTGGGCTCGGTGATATCTTCGATCGCCAGGAGAATCATCTGGGTACTATCAATCTTGGGCATTTTGCGAGCTTTGAGCCGCATCGTTTTATGACCAATTTGATCAAACTCATGCTCAACTTCAAAATCTTGAAACTGGGTATTACTGGCGAGAATCTCGGCCAAGCGCGATCGCAGTTGGGGAATGTTCCATTGGCCGTTGCCCAGTTCAAAAATGGAATGCTGCTCGGTTTGCCCAGGTGAAACCTGAAACATGTCATAGAAAGAACGGTTAGCCGTAATCACCTGTAGGTCGCCGTTGAGCACTAGTAGGGGTTCCCAAACGGTATCGACGATCGCATCTGCATAATCTCTCGCTTCTATCAACTGAGCATTGCTACGCTTTAGGTCGTCGATGTCAATCAGCACCAGCACTGCCCCATCGATCTTGTTGTCGATCGTGCGATAGGGCCGAATTCGCAGATGGTACCAATGCCCGTCTCGGTCTTGAATCTCCTGAGTCTTTAAGTTGAGGGTGCGAATCACTTCCAAGATCTGTTGCTCTAAATTGGGCACATTCAGTTTGTGGGTAATGTCACTCAGGGGTCGCCCAATATCAGTAGAGATGAGGTTAAAGATCCCTTCCATCGCTGGGGTAAACTGCCGAATTTGTAGATCGGCTCCTAGCATCAAGATCGGGATATGAATGCTATTGAGCAAATTCTGTAAATCGTTACTGACCTGCGTGGCTTCTTGGGTACGACGGCGCAGCTCATCATTGACAGTGTTTAGTTCCTCATTCGCCGCCTGAATTTCTTCTTTGGCCGTTTCTAGTTCCTCATTGGTACTTTGCAACTCTTCATTACTCGACAAAATTTCTTCATTAGCCGCTCTCAAGTCTTGGTTGGTGGCTTGCTGCTCCTCAATAATGGATTGCAAATGCTCTCTGGTGGTGGCCAGTTCTTGCTTCAGCCGTACAATTTCCTGAGATTCTCTGGTTTTGCGCTTGGTCGAGGTGCCGTCAGTACCCGCTGTGGCGGGTGGTTCCAGAATCGGTGGCCCGTCTTCAAAGAGCACTAGAAAACACTCTTGGTTGGCTCCTACCTGCAACGGTGTCACGTTAATCGTGATCTGTCGGATGCGTTCTGTACCTGGGGGGCCATCGCTACTCCCCTCTCGCACCAGCAAGCCATCGCGTCTGACAGAAAGATTTTGTTGTCTCGCTTGGTAAATGGCAGACTGTAGCTCTCGCCGCAATTGCTCTTTAGCCATTCTCAAGAGGTTTAAGCTAGCACGACCAGGCGCAGGTTCTAGATAGGGACTGGTTTGCCCGCGAAATTGCAGAATCTCTAGATTGGCATCAACCACCACCCCAGCGGGGGCGTATTGGTTCAACACGATCCGGTCAGCTTCTCTTTGGAGTTCTAGGTCACTGGGGAGCGGCTCGGTGACCAGCGGTTGAGGGTTCGCAATGGTGGGAGCATAGGAGCTGGCAGTGAGTTCGATGTTGGGTCGAGCGGCTGTCAACTTTTTGGCATAAATTTTGTTTTTCTTGTCATAGAGAGTAAATAGGTCTGTAAAGTCACCAACGGTTTCTGAAGTGCCCAGCATGAGAAAACCTGTGGACTTCAGACCATAATGAAAAACGGGCAACAGCTTTTTCTGCAAGGTATTGCCTAGATAGATCAAAACATTGCGACAGCTAATTAAGTCCAATCGCGAAAAAGGTGGATCGCCAATTAGGTTTTGTCTAGCAAAGACGCACACTTCGCGCACTGCTTTACTGATTTGGTAGCCGCCCTCTACTTGCACAAAGAAGCGGTAGAGTCGTTCGGGGGAAATATTGGCAATCTGGCTGTTAGCATAAATGCCATTGCGGGCATGTTCGATCGCAGTCTCACTAATATCAGTGGCGTAGATCTGAATCGGAATGCGACCGACTTGATCGGCTAAAAACTCTAGTAAGCAGATGGCAATAGAGTAAGCTTCTTCTCCGGTGGAACAACCCGCTATCCAGATACGAATCGGGGTGCCTGGTGATTTATCTTTGCTGATGACGGGGAAGACCACACGTTTG
>DATNPE010000247.1:0-9827 GCA_036703355.1 Allocoleopsis sp.
AATGCTCCACGGCAAAGCTCGCACCTTCGGCAATTTGAGGGTCATCGCTACCATAGAGTCGAATCAACTCATCGCAAAAATGGAGAGTGGTGGCTGTGCCATGCTTGCGTTTGCCAATATCTGCAAAATCCAGTCCTAAACTCGCTGCGACTCCTACCAGCCATTCAAAGTGAGCGGCACGAAAACGACAAATTCCTCCATCGACCGTTCCCTCTGTCCCGACCAGTTCTGGATCGCCTTCGCGGTCTTTTTCGGCTTCGGTCAAGGGTGCTTGATGGGCGATCGCCTGTCCCGGTTTACGGTAGATCACGCCTAATTCATTTAAAAGGATCTCTCGGCTCGCCCGTGATTGCTGGAGTGTGGGAGCATTGATCTCTTTTTGTAGCGCTGCAATTAGAAACTGATTCGAGAAAACAGAGAACTGCTGGATAAAGTGCTTTAACTCAGCATCGGTCGCCTCACCCCTCTGAAACCAACGGGTATAAGCATTGTCTATGATTATCTGATGTTGGAGAAAGTAGCGATCGATTTCAGTGAGAAACGTTTGAAACGCATCCACTTGGTCTTGAGTGAGCTGCCCTTGTTGCAAGCGTTCCTGAATGCGAGAAGAGATGGCAGGAGCAGGCAAGTTGAGAACTGTAGTCATGATCGGAGTTCTCCTGAGAAGAGAGAGAAAAACTAAAAATTCAAGATTAAGCACTCCAACTGTAGAGATAATTGGGGTCTTCTAGGTGAGTGGCTTGAGTCGTGAGCTTGAGGGGGCGGAACGTGTCAATCATCACCGCTAGCTCATCGGTGCGCTCTTTACCAATTGACCCTTCATACATACCAGGATGTGGGCCGTGGGGGATGCCGCTGGGATGCACCGTAATAGAAGCTTCCTCAATTCCTCGCCGTGACATAAAGTTGCCCGCCGCGTAGTAAAGCACTTCATCGGAATCGACGTTAGAGTGATTGTAGGGAGCAGGAATCGCCAGTGGGTGGTAGTCAAACAGGCGGGGCACAAAGGAACAAATCACAAATCCTAGCGCTGCAAAGGTTTGATGTACGGGTGGTGGTTGATGTACTCGTCCTGTAATGGGTTCAAAGTCTTCAATATTCAAAGCATAGGGATACAGATGGCCATCCCAACCCACCACATCTAACGGATGGTAGTGGTAGAGATAATGGGTTATGCAACCGTGGGCTTTAATTTGGACTTCAAACTCCCCTGCTGCGTCGTGAGCCACCAAGTCCTGAGGAGGGCGGATATCACGTTCACAATAAGGCGCATGTTCTAGAAACTGCCCGTAGCGATTGAGATAGCGTTGGGGTGGCTCAATATGCCCCTGAGCTTCGATCGCCAGCATCCGTTGCTCACTCCCTGCATCAGGTAGAATCCGCCACAGTACCCCAGTGGGAATGACCAAATAATCTCCCGGTCGGTAAGGCAGCAGACCATACTGGCTCTCCAATATCCCGGTCCCCTGGTGAATAAAGATCACCTCATCCCCGTGAGCAAAACGGTACCAATAGGACATCGGTTCTGTCGGTCGAGCCACCGAGATGCAGACGTCCGCATTTGCCAGCAACGGAATTCGAGCTGCGATCGCATCTCCTCCTGTAGCAACAGTGGCGGTGCGTAAGTGGCGATGTCGCAAGGCACTAGACTCCTCATAAGCAATCTTGGTGTCTTGATGGGAGAGAACCTTATAAACCTGGGTGGGTGGCCGCAAGTGATATAGCAAAGACTGCACCCCCGAAAATCCCTGAACGCTGATCAACTCCTCGTGATACAGCGAACCGTCCGGTTGACGGAACTGAGTATGCCGTTTATGGGGAATTGTGCCTAGCTTGTGGTAGTAAGTCATAAAGTGAGGAGAGAGGGGTGAGGAGAGAGAATGAGGGATGAAAGAGGCAGGAGGAAAGTGAGGGATGAAGGGTGTATGCCTTGGATGTTCTAGTGGGATGGGATGGAGGGAAGTGAGAATAATCTTCAGGGGTAAGGATAGGAGGAACTTCTAACTTCTGGCTCCTGAATCCTTACTTCTGGCTCCTAGCTTCCGACTCCTCACCCCTCTCTCCTTACTCCTCACTTTCTAAAGATTCCCCCTCAACGCCTGCTCTCGTTCGATCGCTTCAAAGAGAGCCTTAAAGTTGCCTTCCCCAAATCCTTGGGCTCCGTGGCGCTGGATGATTTCAAAGAACAGGGTGGGGCGGTCTTGGACAGGCTGGGTAAAGATTTGGAGGAGGTAGCCTTCGGAGTCGCGATCGATCAAGATGCCAAGATTGGCGAGCTGTTCAATCGGTTCTTCGAGAGTGCCAACGCGGGAGGCTAAGTTTTGATAATAGGTGGCAGGAGTTTGCAGAAACTCAACTCCGCGACGCTTGAGCTGGGTGACGGTCTCAATAATGTCAGGCGTGGAGAGGGCGATATGTTGAATGCCAGGACCGTGATGATATTCTAAAAACTCCTCAATCTGTGATTTACGTTTACCATAGGCAGGTTCGTTGATCGGTAGTTTAATTTTGCCTGTGCGATCGCGCATCACTTTCGACATCAAGGCCGAATATTCGGTAGAAATCGCTTGATCATCAAAGTGCATTAATAGCTCAAAACCCAGCGTATCTTTGAAGAACTGCACCCAGCGATCCATGGCACCATATTCAACGTTGGCGACCACATGATCGATAGTGGCTAGTCCTGCACCCGTTTGGGAATGGACATCCTGGCGCATGGCAAAACCGGGCGCAAATCCTTGGTACTGACTGCGCTCAACAAATTTAATCAGCGTGTCTCCATAGACGTGGATAGCAGCGTAACGAAACACGCCTTGCTCATCTTGCTCCTCGGTCAGGGCGATCGCTTCTCTGGCTCCCCGAGAGGTTGCTTCCCAGAAGGCTTTCTCCGCATCGGGTACTTCTAGGGCAATTACAGCCACCGTATCGCCATGTTTGAGCACGCTTTGGGCGATCGCGTGATCTGGAGATAGAGCGCTACTCAAGACCAACCGGACTTCTCCCTGCTCCATCACGTAGGAAGCCACATCACGACTGCCCGTATTCAACCCCCGATAGGCAGTATTGGTAAAGCCAAAGCCATCCGCATAAAACAGCGCTGCCTGTTTGGCATTCCCTACATACAATTCCAAATGGTCAAATCGTTGAATCGGGCAAATATCATGCATGGGATTCCTCCAGTCGCCTCTGCCGCAGTGCCCTGCTCCCCACTCCTCACACCAAAACATGCTCCAGCTTGGATAAGGTGTTTAGCTCTACCCACCTTACACGCTGGGTCAATCTCACGACTTCAATTGGAGATATTTTTCTATCAACGCAGCGACAGAATACAGACTCGTCCTGAGAGGGGTTCTGTGGTTTGCAGCTTACCTGCTAATAACTCTATAGTAAGATTATAGATTCTATTTTTGGTCCATCTCAAGGATTAATTTTAACCAGTCGGTGAGATGGAGTACGGATCTTTCAACTACCTCGAAGCTCCCTACTACTTGAGGTAAAGATGTTGGCAACCGTGAAGGCTCTTTTCTCGGCGATCGTAGATTATGCAGGGCTCTTTCCACCTGCTCAGCTGAGTCTGCAAACTGCGATGGCGAATTATGTGCAATATCAAGCTTCTCCCCATGCCTGGATGCTCGGTCGATTGGTTCTACCTGCCACACGTCTAGAAGAATTTGTAGAGCTACTACCCACTTTCTCACTTCAGCATTGGCCGCTTAGCCTGATTATGGCTGGTAAGGCTGATGAGATGGCTGCTACCCTGACTAAAGTCCGATCGCTAGCAGCCAATCATCCGGCGATCGCGATCCAAGCGCTAGAGTTTCCACCCCTGGCATCAGCTGAAATTGCTGCTCTGGTGCTGCCGCCCCAATTAGAAACGCACCAAGTAGAAGCTTTCTTTGAGATACCGCTTGATCAGACTTTACCCGCCTATCTAGCTGTGCTACAGCGTCAAGGAGCTGCGGCCAAAATTCGCACCGGGGGTGTAACGGCGGCTGCCTTTCCCAGTGTGACTCAGCTTTGTGAGTTTATCTATACCTGCGCTCAAGCACAAATTGCTTTTAAGGCGACAGCGGGGCTGCATCACCCTCTACCAGGAAACTACGCCCTAACCTACGAACCCGAAAGTGCTACTGCCACCATGTATGGTTTTCTGAATGTATCTCTCGTGGCGGCTTGCATCTATTGGCAAAAAATCACACCAGCCGATGCTCTCAAGCTACTCCAAACCACTTCTACCGATGCATTTTTCCTTACAGAGGAGATCGTGAGCTGGAATCAGCATCAACTCAGTTTGGCGGAGATTGTTACCGCCCGCAAACAGATGTTTCATGCCTTCGGTTCTTGCTCCTTTGTCGAACCGATCGCAGGCTTACAAGCTCTACAGTTACAACTTTCGCCCCCTAGCTTCTCGCTCTGAGATGTCTGAAGGGGCGATATGCTGGAGGACACTAGAGTCTTGCTGCCACTACTTAGCTAGAGTCGCGATCGCAGCAATTAACTCACCGGGGTCTACAGGTTTAGAAAGATGCACCTGAAATCCTGCATCTAGGGCTTGTCGCTGGTTGGCTTCGCCTGCATAGGCTGTGAGGGCGATCGCTGGTAGGGATTTTTTCTGGTGCGCGGTGAGGGCTTTGACTTTCGCGATCAGAGCATAGCCATCCATCTCTGGTAAGCCAATATCACTCACGAAAACATCTGGTTGAAACGCTGGCAATTGCTCTAAGGCTGCCGCAGCAGAAAGCACAGCCATGACCTTTGCGCCCACGTTTTCCAGAACGAAGGTAATGATTTCTAGGTTATCTCGCTCGTCATCCACCACTAAGACTTTGATGCCTTGCAAACTCGAAGTGGCTTCTACAGGAATGGTTTCGCCAGTGGTGGCTGAGGTGGTGGTCATCAAGGGTAGCAGCACCCGAAAAGTCGCTCCTTGGCCTTCCCCCAGGCTTTCTGCTTGCACAGTGCCGCCATGAATTTCGGTGAGATGATGCACAATTGCTAAGCCCAAACCTAGCCCACCAAAATTGCGCGTGGTAGAACTGTCGGCTTGACGAAAATATTCAAACACATGAGGGAGAAATTCGGGGTTGATGCCTTTGCCTGTATCTTTTACGGTAATTTGAGCCTCCAGATCTACATAGCTCAGGCAAACCTCCACCTTGCCGCCTGTGGGAGTAAATTTCACCGCATTCGAGAGCAGGTTCCACAAAATTTGTTGCAGTCGTCCTGGATCTCCTAGGATAAATTTACCTCTGGGTTCTAAGTGAGTTTCTAGTTGAATTTGCTTGGCTTCAGCCGCTAAACGGACGTTTTCTAGGGCTGCTTCGATGGTGGGGACTAAATCAACCGGAGCGTTATCTAAGTGCAGTTTGCCGCGCAAGATCCGAGAAATATCGAGTAAGTCTTCGATCAATTGAGTTTGTAAACGGGCATTGCGCTCAATGGTCTGTAGGGCGTAGTCCACTTTGGTGGCATCCAATTTGCCACTCCGGAGCATTTGCACCCAACCAATGATCGGGTTGAGGGGCGATCGCAACTCATGAGAAAGGATTGCCAAAAATTCATCCTTCAAGTGGTTAGCTGCTTCTAGCTCTTTCGCTTGTTGGCGCAGCTGCTCTTCTGAGCGTTTTAGTTGCGCTAGTGCGTCTCCGTACTCCCGTCGCAGTTGTTCTTTGTCTAGGCTCTCTTGCACCGCGATCGCCAATCGATACAGCGGCTTTCCCTTCAGCACATAGTCGCTCAACCCCTGCTTCATACCTTTCACAGCCACTTCCTCGGAGCCACTGTTGGTAAACATAATCACAGGGCAATGGGGATAATGAGACTTAATGGTTTGGAGGATGTCTAAGCCATTGCTCCAGCGCAATTGGTAGTCAGTAATAACTAGCTCAAAGGCTCCCACTTCCAGGGCTTGAGTCAGCTCATTCGCTTCACTCACCTCTTGCACCTGCAAATCGGAGAAGGTTTTTTTTAACTCGCGAATCGCTAGGAGGCGATCGCCCTGATTATCTTCAATCAGCAGAACACGGAGCATTACAATTCTACGGGGCGCAACTGAGGTGTACGGAGAGCGAAACGAAGATTACAAACAGGTTACAGCCTCAGCAGCTTAGCTGAAAATCAACCTTAGGACTGGATTACAGGCTAAATCAAGGTTCAAACAAATCACTCAATATAATTGCTTGTATCAACTATTACCAAGGGTGTTAAAACTCGGAGGGAGTAGGTAATTCAATCCAATTGAGGGCCAGCCCTTCCACCTTAGAAAATAAATTGCTGAACTGGTCTACAGCAATCGCCTCTAAGGCATTCACGCCTAGCAACTGCAAAAAAGCGGGGTTGGCTTCAGTGAGTTGCCCTACTGCTTCTACATGCAGGTCACTCAACTCCCGCTGTAGCTCGCGTTCTACTAACAGGCGATCGCCCTGGTTGTCATCAATGACCAGAATATACATCCACTGCCCTAAAGTGCTTTATCTTTCAAAAGATAATTGTTTTCGTAAAAAACAATAGATTAGGACTCTGCGATCGCTTCTGGCTCGACGGCTCGTAGCTCTAGCCAAAAACGACTTCCTTGTCCTAGAGCCGACTCGACTCCGACTCGTCCCCCCATGCGTTCAGCGCCTTTCCGCACGATCGCTAGTCCTACCCCTGTTCCTGGATAAGCTTGTCGGGTGTGCAGGCGCTCAAATGCTTGAAAAATCCGCTCATGGTATTCAGGCGCAATCCCAATGCCGTTATCTGCGATCCACAGCCGCACCCAACCAGACCGCGACTCCGCCCAAAGATGCACCTGAGGCTGTCTATCCTGAGGCACGAATTTCACGGCATTGTTAAGCAGATTCACTAAAGCTTGAATCAAGGTCAGTCGATGCCCCATCACTTCAGGCAAGGGGGTATCCACGGTCACCACGGCTTGCCGAGCTTGCAAGTCAGACTGCATCTGCCGTAATACTGTGGCGACTAATTCTGTGAGATTGAGGGGTTGATTGACAATCTCAGATCGGGACAAACGCCCATAGTCCAACAAATCGCTCACCAATTGGTCTGCTTGTTGGGCAGAAGCAGAAATTTCTTGAGCATAGAGTTTTCCCGTCTCATCCAAGCGATCGCTGTAATCTTCTAGTAGTGCTTGAGAGAGCCCTTGCATAGAACGCAGGGGGGATCGGAGGTCATGGGATACGGAATAGCTAAAAATTTCTAGACCATCGATCGCCTCTTGCAGCGCTGTCGTCCGTTCGGCTACCCGGTGTTCGAGTTCGTTAGCATAACTTTGCAGTTGTTCACGCAATCGCACTTGCTGAACCGCGATCGCCAGTTGAGCGGCTACTTCCTGGGCAATCTCTTGAGCTTCAGAGCTAAAGGCATCCGGGGACTTGGCGATCAAGACCAAATCTCCAATCAAGTTGCTTTCAATTGAGAGGGTGGCAGATAAAAAGCTATGGTATCCAGCCGCCAGCATGATTTCAAAGCCTGTAGAATGTTGGGAAAAATTTGCCAGGTCTGGAACATACCAAAGTGGCTCGCGCTCCCGCAGTATTTCTATGGGTAAGCGATCGCGAATGGGGAGGATAGTGCCTGCGAGATCATGGGCCAGAGTGCCTGCCAAGATCTGTAATTGATTGGTTTCGAGATCAAACAAAATGACAGCCGATTGGTCGCAAGGCAACACTTCGGCCAAGCGAGAGAGGGCTGATTCAGCGATCGCTTCGGGAGAGGCCAAGCTTAAAATGGCCTGATCAATTTGATGAACCGCTTCTAGCCGTTGTACTGAGCGCCGCAGTTTTGCATCTGCCTGGATACGCTCGGTAATATCCCGTGCCACCCCAATCACGCCTAAGATATTACCCGCAGCATCCCGATAGGGGTCTTTGCTGGTCAGAAATATGCGAACTTCCCCTGCTGCCGTTGACACAGGTTCTTCCAGGACTTGGGAAATCCCCATTTCTATGACAGCCTGATCAATCCTTTGCAGCGCGATCGCCTGTTCCCAAGGCACTAACTCTATATCTGTTTTTCCTAGAATTTCTTCCTTTGGTCTGTTAAAGATGTGTGCTGTCGCGGAGTTCAGCAGTTGATAGCGCCCCTGGAGGTCCTTCACAAACACAGCATCAGCTGTCCCCTCAATGACCCGCTCTAGCAAGCTATAGCTTTCGTGTAATGCCTGTTCACTCCGTCTCCGTTCTGTGATATCACGAGTCACTTTAGAAAAACCATACAACTGCTGATTCTCGTTGTAGAGGGCAGTCATCACCACATTGGCCCAAAACAACGAACCATCCTTACGTCTGCGCCAACCTTCGCTTGTATAGCGTCCTGTGACTGTTGCCGCCTGTAGGGCCTCGGCAGGTTTGTTTTGAGCAATCTCTGCTTCGGTATAAAAAATAGAAAAATGGCGACCCAAAATTTCTGCGGTTTTATAGCCTTTGATCAACTCAGCGCCACTATTCCAAGTTGTAATACATCCATTGACATCTAAGCCAAAAATGGCATAGTCCTGAACTGCTTCTACCAAGAGACGATATTTTTCCTCGCTTTCACGCAGGGTTGAAACAGCTTTTTCCGCCCTTTGTCTAGCACTCCGTGAAGACTCACTAAACCCACTAATGAATAGACCCTCAAAGATAAAGATTGAAATTCGGGTCAGGTTAACAATATTTGTGATCTGAAGGCTGAAATAAGGGGGAATAAAGAAATAAGTTCCTACCAGCGTGCATAGTCCAGTTGCGAATAGTCCTGCTCCTAACCCGCCATACCAAGCACTGAACATGACGGGTAAGACAAAAACTAAAAGCGGAGCAGTCTCGCGCAGCAGTGGGGCTAGTGAGAATCGCAGTAACAGAGCCAACAGGGCTGCCAGCACTGCAACACTGTATCCCGATCGCAGCAACTGCTTTGCTCTCACCATGACCCAGTTTCCTCAGAGAGTTTGGAAATAAATTGCTTGTTTCTTGCTTTTTCACTCCTTCTCAAGAAATTAGCAGAATTGCGATCGCCTCAACCTCGTACTCATTCCTAGCTACTCATAGCGGCAACGAGGAATTTAGCTATGTAGCAAGGTCAGCTAATAGCCTCTAGAAGCCTTGTCCAACCAGAATTCATACCTCAGGGGGCGGTTTTGATCAGCCGAGCGAGGTGTTCGAGTAGGGGGTTTGGTCACATTGCCATCATTGATTTCAGTGACAGCTTGCTTAGGGGCTCCTCTGGTTGCTAGTAAGGCCTCAATCTGCCGCAAGAGTTCTGTGGAATCTATACTTTTACTTAAATAGACATCTGCTTGCAAATTCAAGTCGGCAACTTCCTTGAGGATATCTTCTGTAAAAAAGGATGAAATCAGAATGAGCAAGGGTGGGGGATTCAAGCGTTGCCTAAGCTTACGAATCACATCAGGTCCATCGGTTTCGGCTTGGTAGCGTCGCGGAGGCATGGAAAAGTCAATCAGGGCCAGATCAAACTGCTCTGCGTTACGGAGAAAGAGATCTGTGTCTGTAAACGTAGATACAGCGTATCCATGCTGGCGTAACCTGGTCGCCAGAATAAAACACCAAGACTCGTTATCATCAACGATCGCAATTTGATACATTCTAAACCCGTATTTATCGATAGAAAATGTAAAGTCTCCTATGCCTGTTCTACTGTATCTTTAGCAAGATACGAACTGCCTTTTGAGGGAATCGCGAGCTGCAAAACCTGCGACTTTAGAGCCATGCATCTCAGGTTCAAGTGCGTTAAGTTCGACCTCTACTACGACGCCATAGCAATAAGGCTGCCATTGCGATCGCTCCCCCAACCGCAGCGATGACAATAGCTGAATTTGCGGCTTGGCGCAG
>DATNPE010000248.1:0-4450 GCA_036703355.1 Allocoleopsis sp.
GACTGGACTATCACTCAAATTTCCATGATTCGTCGCTGGGAGCTAAGCAATCCAAAAGCCAAAAGCATGGTTGGATGGCATGTGCAAACTAAAACAGCTCAGATCGGCATTCTGGAGGCGGTTGACTTACTAGAAGGAGAGCGTTTTGATTCCACCTTTGAGCTAGTTAAGCGGCTAGTTTGGTTGCATTTCGCGCTATTTCCGGCTGAAGACAACACGATTACGGAGGTGGCTCAATGTCAAGCTGTCCACGGAATCACGGAGGCATTAGTCAATACCTCTAGGAACTCTAGACACAAGGTTCCAGAACAGCCTGCATTCTTCACCTTGCAAGAACTTTACAAGAAATGTGAGCACTGGCAGAAAATTTTGCGATTACAGGACTGGCAAGTTGAGGTCAAATTTTCACGCGCTTCAGACTTGTCTAGCCCGACAAATTCAGGCCAAGCACACATTAACTCTACTCACAAAGCTGCTCTGATTAAATTGCTTGACCCCATCGACCAACAAGATAGCGATCGGATGATCGAGGCAGACCAAGAGGAAACTCTAGTCCATGAGTTAATTCACTTGCACTTTGACCCATTCATGGACCACAGCATCTCTCCTCGCAACACTGCTCAAGAAATCGCGATCGAGATGTTATCCCAAGCACTCGTGAGCTTGAGCCGAGGTGTCCATGAGCCTCTATTCTGAGTTTGAGGAAATTCGAAAGGTGTTGGCTTTCTATGCCAGTCCTGAGAATTACAACGACGATGGCATTGCAGGAGAACAAATTCTTTTTGGATGGGAGCATGACTGTGGCCAGCGGGCTCAAGTGGCTCTGCAAAAATGCGATCGCCTGTTGCACAAGCTTGCTCAGATGGAGCAGCCGCCAAAGCCTGAGAAACAGAAGTCAGCCATTGTGAGTAGTCACAACCTTCATATTGATGTTTGGACCCGCTGTTTTGCATCTACCAATCTGATACCACTACTCGCTCAAGCTTGGCAGGGATGGACTCACTCAGGACCAGGAGCAATATTTATTGGCTGCTACTGGAGCCTCCAACAAGGGCTTCTGAAGCATCAAGTTCAAAGCTCCTACTTAGATTTGAGCAGCATTGAGCCTCAAGCTGAAGAGCCAATCAGAAGCGAAATCATAGCGAAGGTAGCCGACTATGACCCGGTCAAAGAAGCAATCGTTGTGTTCTACGGCAATGACTTGAGTCAAGGAGGCAGGTTCAAGCTATCCCTCGATCGCAATTTCATTAAGTGCATGGCGATCGCCTCTGAAGAATTCACAGCCGCTGAGTGCGCTGAGAAGCTAGGCATTGTGCAGGAGGCACTGAGTGCTGACACTGGAACAACTACAACAGTTTCGCCGCTTCAATCAGATTCGTAGCATCGGTGCTGAGGACGAAGATGCAGTTGAAACGATCAATGTGTTGCTGGACGAGGTAGAGCGGCTCTGGAGAGAGCGGGAGGATTTGAAGCTCCTTGTAGACAACATCTTGCCTACAGTCAATCAAGTGGAATTACAAGTCCAGGCACAAGCCCGAAGAATTCATGAATTAGAGGTCCTCGAAAGTCAAGTCAAAACATTTATTTATTCGGTCACTGAGCAGTGTTCATCATTCAAACTCTAGAGTTAAGTCGCAAAACAGTTCTACCAGAAGTGGCCCACATCGTGCGATCGCAAGGTGCACTGGTGATTGCTGATGATTCTTCACAGGGTGAACTGCTAACTCCTCTACTGACTCCCCGTATGGCGAGCGATTATCTGGGATTTGAGCTGCGGCCTAGCAATAGTGAGCAGAACATCACCATAGCTCTGCACAGGTCGCCTAACCATCCCTATAGCTTTGACGGCAGCAGTTGGATATCTAGTTCTGACCCAACCTTCTACACGGCTGACCAAATTCGCCAAACCTTACCTGCTTGGGCTGGTCCTCTTCAATTCCGCCTGAAGCTAGAGCGCCGTAGCAACGGAGATTCACCACGGCTGCAAGAGTTGAAAGTTGGGTATGAAGTCCCTGGCGATCGCCTCAGCTACTTGATTGACATTGCCCTGCCTCACTTCTTCTCAGTACCCGTGCAGCTCACCCGCTGGGTGCGTCCTTCGTCAGATGGTCTATCGGTACCACTTCCCTCCAGCTTTACCCCCGATCGCCTATCGAGCGTAAAAGTTCTTTCCCCAGAACTGAGACCACAACCCGGAACAGTCGTCACCACGCCAACGCCTAGGATCACGCTCAGCACCCCTATCCCCCAACAGCCCAGTCGCCTGATTTTCCAGTTCAAGCCCAGAGCCACCCACCAACCAGGGGTTTACCAGATTACGGAGTTGCCTTGTGTTGTCCTGCGCTTGCTCGACGGCACAAACTATCGTCGAATGGCAACTGAAGACTCTATCCGCCTGCCAAATGGTCAATCGCGGCTATGGCAAACCACTTATCTCTATGATCAGCCAGTTGAGGTGTTGGTGATTGCCTCGGAGATGGAAGATGCAAGGGCGATCGCCAACCAACTCATGCAACGAGTCAGTTCTCTGGGGCACATTGACGCACCCCCCTCAGCACTAGAAATTCCCCTACACCTGACTCAAGGCATTCGTTCAGGCGATGTCTTAGAGCAAAATAACTTGATCACTCTCAGCTTTCGGGTAGCTCTACTCAACATGACCGAGGGCGAAATGATTAGGGACGTGCCAACGTTGATGGAGATCGAAAAAGACTTTAGGCCCAAAACGTGAACTATATGCGCTTCGATATGGGGTTCAAACCCTTAATGTACTTGAACTATCAGAGTTCTGGTGATTGCTTCAATATAGGCTTGTCGATTTACAAGCCGAGCTGCGACTGGGCTATCAAATTCAGCTAGGGTCAGGATTTTGAATTTCCCGTCTTAAAAACGTAAAAATCGTAAGTGAAGCAAACCCATTTTGGTTATAGGGTTTTAGGCTTTTGATAGCTAAAATCGTAAGCAATTAGATGAGATCCTCAGATCTTAGTAAGGGTATTAAGCAGGTTAATATCCTTGATTTTACAACCGCACAAAATGAATGACTAAATGGCTGTATCTCTCGGCTGACATGGGTTTTACAGGCGCACAAAAAAATAATGCAAAATGCGTTTACCATCGGCCATGCTGGGGACAACATGTCCCTAACATCCCAAAAATAAGCCAGGGCAAGGTTTTCATTAAGCTAAGCCACGCCAAACACCAATTAGAACTCCTTGCAAAGTGACTTCAGAAGCAAGAACTCGAATAGGTTCATAACGTGGGTTTGCAGGCTTGAGAACTACTTGCTTACCGTCTCGATGAAAGTATTTGAGGGTAGTGCCCTCCCCCTGCACCAGAGCTGCCACGATCGCACCATTTCTTAGGATTTGTGGATCGGGTACTGGCTTCATAATTACAATATCACCATGATTAATCATGGCTCCGATCATGCTATCTCCTCTCACTTGGAGAGCAAAGCAACCGGATTGAAGCGCAATTCCAGCCAAGTCTAAGTGCTCGACCACATCAGCAAACGGCGTTACTACCTCCCCCGCCGCGATCGCACCAATGATAGGAATACCCTTGGGCTTCGACGGCTTTAGAACTCGCAGCGATCGCGCACAGCCTTCCCTCCAGGTTACATATCCTTTATTTCGGAGTTGAGCCAGCCTTTGTTGAAGCGGAGCCGCAGACCTTAACCCCATCGCTGCCGTCATTTCTCGGTAGGAGGGACAAGTTTGATGCTCTTGAATATAGGCTTCTATCCACTCCAGAAGTTCTTGCTGTTGTGGAGTTAGAGAAGGATTCATAAAAATAGCATTAATAGATCTCTTGTACTATAGTCTCTCACAACAATTCAATCGCGTCACACGTTCTGGTGTCTCACTAACACTGACGGCAGTTAGCTGAATGCTTTTCTCTAGAGGTATTTGGGTAAAGTAAAGGCACAAATCCTCTGTTGTTCCAGAAGGAATCAAGTCATTCACCGTTGGAGGAATGCGATCGCACCACTCTTGTAGCTGCTTTTGGACATAGCACATATCCAATCCATAGAGCTGCCCAGGGTCTCGGATAGCCTTTAAATGCAAAGTCACTTCAAAAGCATGAGGATGCAAATCTAGAGACTTAGGCGGATTGCAGTGCAAGCGTTGAAAAACTGCACTGATCTCATAATCAAACTTCTGCCCTCTGTTCATAGCCAACGAAAAAACAATATCTAGCAAAGCATTTAACTTGTTTACGAAACGATCAAAACTTCGTTGACTTCCCCTCTCTTTTGCCCCTTTGAATTGATCGCTCTCTTAGCAGGGACAGTGTAGATTCGAAAATCTCTATAAAGTTCGCGAATAAAGGGGCAATCAGAGTTTGAAAGCGTTACCTGAACCCCGCGATCAGCCAACTCCACAAACATATCTTTGAGTTTGGTTTGTTCCTGTTCAGTAAAACCATTACGGCTGTAAGCGGTAAA
>DATNPE010000249.1:0-7530 GCA_036703355.1 Allocoleopsis sp.
GTGTGCAGTCCAGCAACTGGAGCAGTTTAACCCATTGCGTCGCAGTCATTCGAAAATCAACTCGCCCTCTCTCCCAGTTGCTGATGGCTTGGTCAGTCACGCCCAGCACTTCTGCTACTTGCCTTTGGGTAAGGTTCCTGCGCTTTCTCAGTGCTGCAACTTGATAGCCACTCGTATCCGACTCCGGAAGCGGCGCTAAGCCAGGGCTTCTATTCAGCGGAGGACGAAAGTATTCAATCAGCGCAAACTCAATCTCAGGAAGCAATGAACAATCGCTTATCTCAATCCAGGCAATCTTGGCACCATCAAACTCCGCTACTTGAGAGTGTCTGTGATGAGAGATCCAGCGATGCCGCATATTCTGCGATCGCCCAATGTAGAGAATTTCACCAGATTCAGCCATTGCAAAATAAATCCCTGAGCATTCTGGGAGTTCACTCTTGCGAGGCAAATAAACAAAAGGCAGTAATTCAGGCTTTATTTCAGCACCTAGCCCACAAAACCTTGCGCCTTGGCTTGATCCACTATCGCGTCGTTGATAATCCTGCTCTCCGTGTAACCTGTCTTGTTCGCCAAGAAATCCAAGGCTTGAACTGTTTTCTCTGCCAAGTTGACGGTCTTCTTTTTTGCTACCCATTTCTTCGACATATGGCTACTATCCTGCTATTTCGTATTATACTAAGTATATGGCTACTAGATGTACAGTTGATATACAAAAGTGGTCATATAAGTAAACCAAAAGCCGCCCTTCCCTCGCCAAAGTTCGGAGCGGCTTACCTCGTACGGAGGCAACTAATGATTGTTGCAGATTTTTGGTGTACTGCTAAGGTACATCTGATCTATGGCTATTATACGGCTGATTTAGTCGCTAGTGCGATCGCTTCCGAGGTGGTCGCATGAAGACTAAGCCAACTTTTGAAAACTGGATGAAGCGTGGCGCGATCGTTGTTGCCTACGACAATTCAGCCAAGGGCGTCAACCTGCTGGCACTTCTCAAGCTTTGGTATTCCAAGTATTCAGTAAGCGAAGACGAAAGCTCTTTTGATATTGCCTACGAAGATGCTGCGCAGCATTTCACGGTAGTAACTCTCTTGGGCAAGGGCACCGATCGCAGCGTTGCCAAGCGGGTGATTTCAATGTTGAGCAACAGCCACCCACACATCAAAGCTTGGTTCAAAGGCGAAGAGATGACGATCGCGGTCTCCGAGATGGGAGGCGATCGCTAATGTGTAACTGGATCAGAACGCAAACCGTTACTACTCGAAAGCCGCATGAATGCTGGGGATGCACTAGAAGCTTCTCTAGCGGAACGAGAATGACCGTTGAAACTTGGGTGATGGGTGGGGCGATCGCTTCGACTTATTGGTGCCTGCGCTGTGAGGAGCTGTCCAACAAGTACGCAAAGAATCTAGAACCATGCCAAGGTTTTATGTTTGGCGAAATAGCTGACCTAGCGAGGCAGGAAGAAGTAGAGCTAGCTTCAGTGGGAGGCGATCGCTAATGGCTATCGAAGGATGTATTTCTCATGCTCCTGGCTCAAAGATGGTTGTTCGCAGAGAAGACTATCTAGGGATTACAGGCGATCATAAGTGCGCGGCTGAGCTTCTGGCTTTGTTCGAGTTCTGGACTAACGGCAAATTGTCTGTGATTCACGAAGTTCAACCAGAGAAGCGGGATGAGTACCTTTGGCTTTACGAATCCAACGATCAGCTTATCAGCGCTCTTTTGGGCGGGCATTCGGAGAACACAATCAGAAATGCTTTGGCTGTTTTGTCTGAACGGGGCTTTATTTCTCAGCGCCGAAATCCGATGCGAGGGTGGGACAAAACTAAGCAATACAAGCTTAATATCTCCGCCGTTCAAGAAGCTATCAATCTTTGGGCTAGAGAGCGGGCGATCGCCCAAAAAGAGGCTGAAACCCGCATGGTTATCGATCCCGTAATTTTGAGGGATCGAAGCATCAAATCTGCGGAATCGATGGATCAAATCTGCGGAATCGAAGCCGCAATTTTACGGGAGCAATACCTAAGTAATCTAGATCTAAGTAATCAACTAAGTAATCCAGAAAGAGAATGCCATGCTTCGCAAAGCGAACCGATGGCGATCGCACTCGCAGAAGTTGAGACCGAAGCAAGCCAAAATCCGAACCCTGTCAAAAATCAATTAACGGCTGAGCCAACAGCAGAAAAAAGTTCCGCCGCGCGGCCCGCTCGGAAGACGAGGAAAAAGCGAGGCAGGGCCATCTCTGTGCCCAGCTATAGCCCTGACCTGTTTGAAGCTTGGTGGGAAACTTACCGTAAGTTTTGCTTGCGAGTCGATTGCAGTGCTGGCGATCGCCAAGATGCCGTAGCTCACTGGGATGAACTGTTGGAATCAGGCGCTTTGCCCGCCGAAATTCAAGAGGGCACTGACTGGTATGCCAAATGCAAAGAGCGTCAGTTTCGCGACAAGGGCGAGGCAATTGGAGTTTGCCACGGATTGCGCTACCTCCGAGATCGCAAGTGGCAAGAAGCCCTAGACCACAAGCGCATCAAAAACCAGGGTTCCCCTGAAGCTGAACAAGCGGCGATCGCTTCACTCGACTGGAGCACTGACCCCAGGACCGAAGCCTGGTTGGTTGAACTCGACAATAGCGGCGTTGCTGTCTTCTGCGAGAACGGCAAGATGTCCAGCGATCGCAAGCGTTTTGCAATGTGGGCCATAGAAACCAACCGCTTCGTAACCGACGTGGACTGGGGAGGGTTCCTCAATGGCTAAGTTTGACAGCTTCCCTCGCGACATTCGTGACTTTGAGGAGATAGCTCGCCAGAGTCGTGAACGAGACGAAATGAACGGCGGTGTCAAATGCCTGTGCTGCCGAGACATGGGCACTATTCACCCGTTCGCCGTTCGAGAGTACCTGATTGACGGTTACGACCCCAACCTTGACCCACCCCTGCGCTGCCACCGATGTGAATCGCTCTACATCGAAGTGGACATTCCGGTGGCTACCGACTACAAGAAGGGGCGCGATCGCGATGACGACGGCGAACCACAAGGCCAAGTAACTCGCAAGCGTCTCCCTCGCTTTGCTGTTGCCTATCTCGACAACCGAGCTGACTACAAAATCTGTGAACGCATCCACAGGGCAGAGCAGCAGCGCTTACAAGAAGGTCGGAGTTTTGACTGGATGCAAGGCGCAGAAGGTATTGAATCCCCTGTTAAGCCTGCCGAAATTGTTGGGGCGATCGCTCAAATGACGGGACCATCTAACGCGGTTCGTGGTGCCGACGGGTTAAAGCCAATTAATCCTTGGGACCAAATTGCAGCAGCGGCGGGGGTGAAGTGATGGAAGACTATGCGGACGCGATCGCGGAAATCCAGATCTACTCTACTGCCCTGAATATCAACTGGGAGTCACCAGAGATTAAGGCTTGGTTGACGGAAAAAGTTGGAACTGATAGACGCGAAAAATTGAACCTTGAGCAGCTAAATGAACTGCTGAAATACCTGCAACGAGGTTTTAGTAAGCGACCAATACAGCAAATTTTTCTCAACCATGCCCGCCATAAGTTTGGTCAGTGGGAACAAATGATGCTCCAAGGTAGAACGCCGCCCGCAACGTTTGCCCGCGAGGTTGGTAGTTGGATGACGGAGTACGAGCAGTTCCCTGAGGTTCAAGCCGAGATTAAAAACCTGATTGCACAGCGGAGGAAAGCAGCATGAGCCTTGATCAAACCTTGAAGCTAGCCGCTAGAGAAGCGATCGCCCTCTACAGCCAATACCTGCGCTCAGGCAAAATCTCTCAAGTCAAATTCGATCGCTATGTCGCAAAGGTCCAGCGCAATACAGGAGTAAAGGCATGACTACCTACGCTCTCACCCCCACCACTGAAATTATCTGGCGCAAGCCTGGGGCAAATGGTGAGCCAGTCGTAACTGAGCAACCTTGTGATTGCAGCGATCGCATCCCAGGGCTTGAGGCTGACCTATGCCTCGTCCATCGCATCTACTGGCGAGACACCTACCTAGAAAAGCAAATTCGAGAGCGCAAGTCTCAGGGCAGCAGTTTTGACACTAACGAGCAAGGAGACGGCGATCGCAAGCAGAGATCCAAGGCTGCATCAGAAGATGCCAATAGCGCTCAAATTTGGGGGCAAGAAGGCACGGGAGAGGGCGATCGCCTAGCGATGTATCCCCAAAATGCTTCTAAGGCCAAAAATCAGGGCGCAAATGGGAGGGCAGCATGAAGACCTCATTCACCTGCCCTCTGCCGCCAACCCTAAATGAGATTGTGCGGGAAGCTCGCGGCCACTGGTCGAAGGGTGCCAAGCAAAAGAAGTTTTGGACAAAGCAAGCCGCGATCGCTGCTCATGGTCTTCCCAAATTCCCCGACAAAGTTTGGCTCTCTTTCGATTGGCTTCTTAAAAGCCGCCGGAATGACCCCGACAACGTGGCAGCAGCTTCTAAATTTTTGCTTGACGCTCTAACCGATATCGGAGTTCTGACCAAAGACAGCCTGATGGTCATCCAGTCGCCAATCGTTCACCACTACGCCAAAGGCAACGACGAAGTGATTGTGACAGTGAGCGATCGCCCCATTTACACCCTTATCCTCAACCCCGATGAAACACCTATTGTTTGCGCTGCTGTTAACAGCAGCGTTCCTGGTGCTGATTCCGTTAGCAGCGATCGCCGCAAGGACTCCAGATGCTGAGTAGAACCGTAGCGTCAGCCCAATGCGTAGGGTGTGGCAATCGCACCAATCTTTACAGCCTCAAGCTATCAGCCTCGGTGTGCGGCAGGGCTTGCGAAAGAGCAGAGAGCGATCGACTCCACAACGAACTAATCACAGCAGAAGAAGCGGCACCACAAGGGCAACCGCAACCCAGAAAAAGACCCGAAGTAACAACCCTAGGCAAGCGGAGTTTTTCAATCTCATGACACTAATTGCTGAACCAAAAACGACAGAGGCGATCGCCTTAACTCCACTCCTGAAATGGGCAGGTGGCAAGCGTAAACTAGCGCCTGCGATCGCCAAGTTCTATGAGCCATTCAGAACCACGCATCAATGGGCTGAGCCGTTTGTAGGCGGCATGGGTGCCACGCTGGGAGTGATGCCTGCCGATGCCATACTGAACGATTCCAATCCTCACCTAATCAACTTCTACGAGTGGGTCAAAGGCAATGGCGTTTGGGACTTGCCGCGATCGCTTAATGAACGGAGGTTCTATGACCACAGGCGCGAGTGGTTCAACGATTTAGTCGATTGGATCACGTCAGGACTAGCCAGCGATTGCATCAAGTCAAGCTCTGCTCAGTTGTTCTACTACTTGAACCGCACCTGCTTTAACGGCTTGTGTCGATTCAATGGGGATGGCAAATTTAACGTCCCTTTTGGTAAATACAAAACCATCACCTACCAAGAAGACTTCACCCAATATCAAGAGGCATTCGATCGCTGGCGGTTTCGGTGCGGCGACTTCGAGCATCTGACTGGGGAAATTTGCGATCGTCCTACCTTCACCTACTGCGATTCACCTTACGATTGCGAGTTCACCACCTATTCAAAGGGCGGCTTTAAGTGGGACGACCAAGTGAGGCTAGCGGAATGGTGCGCCAAGCTTCCCGGTCCCGTGCTGGTTTCTAATGCTGCCACTGAGCGAATTATCAAGCTCTATACGGACTTAGATTTTCAAATCGAAGTGTTCCCCGTTGGTCGCTCTATCTCCTGTAAGGGTGACGAGCGCAAGCCAGCGCTAGAGATTTTTGCTTTCAAAAGCATGGAGTGAAATATGAACACCAATGCGCCAATTGAGTATTTGGAACTGCTGCGCGATCGCTCCAACTTTGTTGAGGCTACGTGCGATCAACTGGTAGCAGACAAGCAGGAATCCACAACTGTAAATGTAGAAACCACAGACGAGGCGAGGAGTGATTTGTAAATGCCGACACCTATCTGGACGAAAGAGCAAAAAGAGTTTTTGATTCACAACTACAACGAAGGCAAAAACCTTAACTTCCTGGAGTCGAAACTTCCTTTTACGCGACAACAAATTACAGCCAAGGCTGCGGCTCTTAAGCTTGGCAGAAGCCGCGATTGGTCGGACAGGGAGAAGTTCATACTTAATTTCTTTGCTGAGTCAATGCCTTTCGAGAAAGTGGTAAGAGCCTATAATCACAGAGCCAAAATAAAAGGATTTAGGCCACGTAGCAAGTCAGCAATAAGTGCCATGTTAAAGAAGCTTAGCCTGTCGCGATCGCTTCAATCTGGCTGTTATGGGCTTGCTACCCTTGCAGAGGCGTTAGGTATTTCAGAGTCTCCAGTCAGAAGATGGATAAAAGAGGGACTGCTTAAAGCCGAGAGACAAAGTGAAAGCGATCGCTCTCATTACGCAATTTATCAGCATGATTTTGTGCAATTTGCTTTAGCCTATCCGGGCGAAATTGCCAAACTGAATCTTGATGAGTCAGCCATACTCTGGCTGCTTTCAGAAATAGCTGCCGCCCAAGAGTCAGAATTAGCTCGCGCTATTAGAAGGAAGAATCATGCTGCTTGAATACGGCGATCGCATTACATCCCCTGGCGGCATGTTTATCTATCAAGTAATTGGTCCATGCTGCCAGTTGTTTGATAGAGAAGAATTGCCTTGGCTTTCATGTAATAGACGCGGAAGGTTCAAACAACCTTCGTGGAACCGAATTGGTAGACGTTTTGTAAGCGATCGCGCTGTTATAAAAAGAGCATCATATTGTGTCCAACGAATTGATGAAAGCCTACCTTCCCCTCCATCTCCAAAAGTGATAATCTACTGGAAAGAATTGAGTAAGGAAGAAGTAAATTGGTGGTACTCAAAATCTCCTTACTTGAAGAAGATTTATCAGGGGCAAGAGACAGTTAAAGCGGCGTAAAGTTAAGCGATCGCTTGTTGGCAAATAGCAGGCGATCGGACTTCAGGAAAACAATCAATTACGGAGAATAAATGAATAATTTGAAGTATGATGAATTGCCTTATGGATTGCTGCCAGACTGGGCGATCGCCCAGCTAGCAAGACAAGGTATGATTAGCCCTTTTGTTCCTGAGTTGGTCAAAGAAGTTGAAGTGCAGGGACACGAGCAGATGGCCCCTGCATTGAGAAAAGTGATCTCGTTCGGCGCCTCCAGTTTTGGTTTTGACCTACGCTTATCCTCCAAAGAGTTTTTGGTGTTTCGCCACATTCCCGGGACAGTTGTAAACCCTAAGCGTTTTAATCCAGAGAATCTAGAATGCGTGCCACTTCATGAAGATAAAGATGGACAGTTTTTTATCCTTCCTGCCCATTCCTATGGTTTGGGGGTGGTACTTGAAAAATTAGCAATACCTGAAGATGTGACCGCCTTGTTTATTGGCAAGTCAACTTACGCTAGGGCAGGGATCATTTGCAATCTAACACCTGGAGAAGCATGTATGTCTGACGATACGGATATACTTGCTAAGACCGGATGGAAGCCATTAAAAGACGTGATTTTAGGCGAAGAGGTCTTGACATGGAATCCTGAATTGGGCTGTTC
>DATNPE010000250.1:0-6927 GCA_036703355.1 Allocoleopsis sp.
AGCTCAAAGAGCGTAGAATCTAGCAGATAACTAAATGAGCCATGTAATCCTATGATGGGGTTGGCTTCTATAGGTTGGAGTTTGCTACCTGCTAAGGCTCGGAATTCGTGAGAGCGGAGATCGAGTGAGCGATAAAAAACAGGGCGTGGTGCTAACGCTTTGGCAAACTGGCTAATGCGATGGGCAATGCGAGTGACGAATTCTTGCTGTCGCTCGGTTTGCAACCACATCTGGGGATGTTGATGTTCCAAAAGGTCCAGCAGCATTAGTTCGGAGCGCAGGAGCCCCACTCCATCGATGGGTAATTGTTTGACTGACTCCAGTGATTGCAGTTGACTGAGGTTGACCCATAGTTGAGTGGCGATCGCAGGTCCAAGGCGATCGTTCAAACGGGGGTGAGCGGAGGTAGAAAAGAGATCGGTGCCAGCATGATCCATCGAGCGTTCCTCCGGATGCAGAGTATGGGTGCGATCGGACGGAGCAGGGGATACAGTTTGGGAAGGAAAAGCTTTGATATCAAAGATGTGATAGATCTCTCCTTGGGTGCCATCTAAGAGCAGCCGCTCTCCTGACTGAATGATTTGAGTGGCATGACTAGCTCCCGCCACGGCAGGTAATCTTAACTCCCGTGCCAAAATAGCCGCATGACTGGTCATCCCTCCTTGCTCTGTGATTAATCCGGCGGCTTGCTGGAGAAATGGTAGCCAATCGGGCGTGATGTGAGAGGTGACTAGAATGCGACCGGGAGGGATATGCTCAGGTAATTGGGCCTCTGCAATCACCACGGCTTCTGCGATCGCCTGTCCATTCGCTGCAGCCAATCCTCGTAAAATCAGTTGTGGAGTTTGAGTGGGAGAGATATCTGTAGGCGATCGCGGCGGCATCTCCTTCTGAGCGGTTGGGATAGCTGTTAAATTCAGAACTGATGGTAGTTCTGGCACTTCTGAGCTGAATTGAGTGAGATATAGGGTTGGTTCTTGGTCTGCTTTTGTTTGAGCCAACATCCACTTGAAGGTACAAGTCGTACTAAAGTCAGCTTGCAGTTGTTGAGCGATCTGAATTAAGTCTTGCAGGGCTGAGGGTGGTAGGGCGTACTGCTGTTGTTGCGCTTCTGGGAGCAGATGCACCTGTAAACAAGTATCGAGATGTTGAAAGGAGGTTTGGTTGGGATCTCCTAAAAAGGGCAGGAAGTCAGGGGGATGGGGAAGGGTATGAGCACAAGTTTTACTGCCTAGAACTTTAGCCTGCACGCTACCTTGACCAGCGTCTATTTCATAGAAGTCTGGTGTCACTTCTCCCCAAGCGATCGCGGTTTCTAAGCCCCAGGTAGACTGAATGAGAAACTGACTATCTCCGACTTGCACGGTGCCAGCGGCGATCGCCGGAAAGACGGGATGGATCAGCACAGCAAAGCAGATTTGCTCTAAAGGAATTTCTGAGCGCTGCCAAAACAGTAAGCTTTTGGCACGAAACAACTCGGCCCAAACTTTCTTCAGTCCTGTGGCGATCGCTTCGGGTTGAGCGGGACAGACTTGCAACTCAAAAATTTCGGCGGCCTCTAGCGCCAACAGGTTATCGGCGGGTGGCTTCAGGGCTAAGGAGGGTTGCAAAATTAAGGTGTTGGTTTGCAGTTGAGACACTGCCTCTCCCAGTTCCTCTAGCCACAGTTCTGGCAGGGTTGCCGCAGTGATCTCCTGGCGAATGTGCTGAGCGATCGCCTGTAGCTGTTGCGGATTATCTACATTGAAATGCAGTGAAGAACTTGGAATATCGGCGAAAGGCTCTACCCAAGGAATAGACTCGATAAACTCCTGAAAGCTGGCAGCAGGAACGACTAAACTGGGCAGCACTGGATAGCCTCTCTGGTGGAGATGACTGAGATACAGTGCTTGGTTACCGACCCACATACGACTTGTGTGTTGAACTTGGTTCAACCAGTACAGGCTAGGCACAGGCGGTGCTGGGCTGAAAATAATCTTTAAATCTTAGTCTAGTGACCTGGCTTTCCCTACAACTTACTTGCAATGATTAAAGACCTGGCTGAGCAGGCGTGACTAAGCGGCTAATCAAATTGATCAATTCTGTTATATTCACAGGCTTAGAGAGATGGTGTTGAAACCCAGCGGCGCGGGCTTTTTGGCGGTCTTCGGCTTGGGCATAGGCGGTTAAAGCGATCGCCGGAATGGCGCGACCTGTTGCCGTTGATGCTTCTGCTGCCCGCCATTTTGCGATCAAGCGGTAGCCATCTTCTTCTGGCATCCCAATGTCGCTGACGAGAACTTGGGGTGACCACTGCGGTTGAACTGCCAATGCCTCGCGGCTAGAGCCAACCGCTTTAACCTCAGCGCCTTGTTGCGTGAGCACCGTGGTGAGAAATTCTTGGGTGTCTGGGTCATCATCGACTAGCAATATCTGCACCCCCGCCAAACTGGAGCTAGGACTGGAGGCCAGTTCGCTCAGGGGTTCAGCTGTCGTACTGGAGTCAATGGGCAAGCTGCGCGGTAAGGTGACGGTAAAAGTGGCTCCTTGACCAAGACCTGGACTCGCGGCCCGAATTTGGCCACCATGTAGCTCTACCAAATGCCGCACGATCGCCAACCCCAACCCTAAGCCACCGTGAGAACGAGTGGTAGTGCTATCGGCTTGACGAAAATGATCGAAGACATGGGGCAAGAAGGTGGGGCTAATGCCTTGGCCTGTGTCTGTGACTTGAAGCTCGACCGATTGTTTTGAGTGATGCAAACGGATGCTGATTTGCCCACCTTGAGGGGTGAATTTGATGGCATTAGAGAGTAAATTCCAAATCACCTGCTGCAAGCGATCGCTGTCTCCCAACACCAAGCTACTGGGCTGATCGAAGGTGAGTTGCAGTTGAATCGATTTTGCCTCGACCAAGGGACGGGCGGCATCAAAAGCAGCTTCGATCACGGAGATGAGGTCTAGGGGACGCATTTGCAGCTTGAGTTGACCGCGCATCACCCGCGACACGTCGAGCAAATCTTCAATCAACTGGGTTTGCAGTTTGGCATTGCGCTCAATCGTTTCTAAGGCGCGTTCGGTGGTGGCGGAGTCATAGCTGCGACTGCGGAGGAGGCGGGACCAACCCAAAATGGCGTTGAGGGGCGATCGCAATTCATGGGACACGATCGCTAAAAACTCATCTTTCATCCGGTTGGCAGTTTGGGCCGCTTGGTAAAGTTGGGCGTTGTCTACTGCCGCTGTGGCCCGCCGTGCCAAGTCTTCGGCCAAGTTTAAATCGGCTTGCTGATAAGCGCGTTTAGAATCAACGCGAATTAAGGAAATCACGCCTAACACTCGGTCTCGCGCCACCAAGGGCACACACATGAGCGAGTGACATTCTAAACTCTGGAGCAAAGCTAAATGAGCTGCATTATGGGCCACCGTAGCTAGGAGATCGGGCGAAATTTCTGACATCAGCACCGATTTGCCTGTGCGTAAGGCCGTGAACACCGGATGAGGCTTGGTCAGATCGGGGGGATATTGCTGTAACTGCGCTTGCATCAACTGGGCTTTGGCGGAGTCTATGTGGGCTGTGGCTAAGCGGCGGAGCTTGTCACCTTCCTCCACCATATCGATGGTGCAAAAATCGGCCAACGTTGGCACGCAAAGCTGGGCGACACTGGTGAGGGTAGCTTCGTAGTCGAGAGAAGACACCAAAACGGTGCTCGCTTCGGCTAAAAACTGCAAAGCGTTAACGGCACGTTTGCGCTCGGTGGTGTCTACCATAACGCCCCGGAGTTGTTGCGCTTGCCCGGAGGCATCGGTGACGACATAGACAATATCGCGCAACCAAATCACTCGGCCATCCGCCGCGATCGCTCGATATTCAAAATCTTGGTTTTGGCAGGTGGTAGCAGCAGTTTGGCAAATCTGAAGCACGCGATCGCGATCCTCTGGGTGAATTAAATTCGGCCAGAAATCAGGTTCCTTGAGCCAGCGCTGAATTGGGTAGCCTGCGATCGCCTCGGCTTGCTGGCTGACAAAGGTAAACTGCAACGTGGCAGCCTCGGCTTCCCAGACGATCGCATCCAGACCATTGACCAAATCCCGAAACCGTTGTTCTGCTGCTTCCGCTGCTGCCCTGGCTGCTTGTTCTCGCCGCAACCACTGGAGCCGTTCGACTTCCGCTTGTTTGCGCTCAGACACATCTGACATCAGCGACACAATACTATTGGGCTGTCCCGTTGCATCTCTCAGCACGGCAGTCCACAAATCGATAAAAATCGAGGAGCCATCTTTGCGGCGACGATAGGTTTCAAAGCCGCTTAAGAAATTCCCTGTTAAGGTGGCTTGTAGATTTTGTAAAAATTCTTCCTGCTTATCGACTGGAATGCTGGGTAGAAACTCACCTAACACTTCTGTCGCTGACCAGCCGAAAATCTTTTCTGCGGCTGGGTTCCAAAGTTGCACCCGTCCCTCTGGATCGAGCATGGTGATGCCGAGGGGAGACGCTTGAATCAAGGCTTGCAGGGTTTGATTAGTTTCTTCTAGGACGATCGCCGCTTGTTTGTAAGGGGTAATGTCTTCGATCAAGCCGTCAATAAAGGTTTTGCCGTCTTGCTGGCTCAGCGTTGCACTCAGCAAGGCCCAAATGTGGCTGCGATCTTGGCCGCAGAGCTGGACTTCACGTTCGTAGTAGGTATTGCCCGTTTGCAGCCATGCCTGAAATTCTAAGTAGTCATCATCGTGACAAAACAGTTCTTGCCAATTGATCGTGGTATCGGCGATCGCTTGTGGCAACTTGAGAATTTTTTGAAAAGCGGTGTTGCCCTCTAGCAAATGTCCGTCTAGGCTGGCCCGAAACACACCGACATTGAGCCGCACCAGCAAGGACTGTAATTGTTGTTGGAGTTGGGCAGATTTGCGTCGCTCGATCGCATGTTCTAAGGCTGAATGTACTGCGATCGCCAAGCGAAAGGTGTGTTTCTGCGACTTGAGGATATAGTCTTCTACCCCCGCTTTCATTGCTGCTACGGCCACTTCTTCGTTGCCACTGTTGGTGAACATAATCACCGGACAGTCGGGATAACGCGCTTTAACTGCTTGAGCGATCGCCACCCCATTATTCCAACCCAACTGGTAATCGGTGATGACTAAGTCAAAGCCCCCAAAGGCTAAAGCTTGCGTCAGCTCTGTAGGGGTGGCAATTTCTGCCAGTTCGAAGTCGGGAAACTGGCGCTGCAATTCTCGCTTTACCAGGAGGCGATCGTCAGGGTTGTCATCAATGATCAGAATTCTTGTCATCAGCGTGATTACTGCAAATCCACGGTAAGCTACCCACCTCTAGAATCTCTGCTTAAAGCGTGGGCGCTTGATTGAGGGTGATCCAGTAGAGATCTAGGGTTTTTACAATTTCTAGCAAAGCGTTAAATGCCACTGGCTTCACCAGATAGGAATTGGCTCCCAAGTCATAGGCGCGATCGATATCTTCCCGCTCTTGGGAGGACGTGAGCACAACGACAGGCAAACGCTTCAGGTTGGGTTGTTGCCGTAACCACGCCAGTACCTCATGCCCAGAGCGACAGGGCAGCTTTAAGTCCAGTAGCACCAGAATCGGCAGGGGATATTGATCGCGATCGCGATACGCTCCTTCTCCCGACAAATAGGAAACGGCAGCCTCGCCATTGTCTAGTACATGCATGGGAATTTGGAGATTGGCTTTAGCAAAGGCCCGTTTGATCAGGAGAACATCATTCGGATCATCTTCTACTAACAAAACTGCCCCTATCATGTTTGGCATCATGATTGTGTCCCTGTCGTTGTCTTTGGTAACTCTAGCCAAAACCGACTGCCTTTAGCAGGGGCAGGCTCGACGCCAACCTGACCTCCCATCCGTTCTAACCCTTTGCGGACGATCGCTAAACCAATGCCAGTACCAGGATAAGCCTCAACCCCGTGGAGACGCTCAAACACCCGAAAGATGCGCTCTTGATGCTCTGGGGCAATGCCAATGCCATTATCTTCTATCCACAGCCGCACATGATGGGGCTGAGCTGTCGTCCAAATCTTGATTTGAGGCGAGACCCCAGATTCGACAAATTTCATCGCATTCATCAGCAAATTGGTGATGACTTGCACTAAGGTCACGAAATGACCCATGACTGAAAGCAATGGGGTTGCCACTGTAATTTGGGCTTGGGATTGGCGAATCTCAAGGTCTAGCTGTGCCATGACATGACTCACAAGGGAGTTGAGATTAATCGGTTGCAGTTCCAGCTCAGCGCGGCTCAAGCGACTGTAAGTGAGCAGGTCTTCAATCAGAGTATCCATCCGTTGGGCGGCATTGCTAATGCGACGGGCGTAGTCTTGACCGACGGGATCTAAGGCATCCTGGTAGTCTTCCATCAACGCTTGGGTAAAGCCTTGCATAGCTCGCAGCGGGGCTCGCAGGTCATGGGAAACCGAATAGCCAAAGGCTTCTAACTCGGTATTGGCGGCTTGCAGTTGAGCGGTGCGCTCTAGGACACGACGTTCTAACTCAGTGGCGTTTTGTTGGAGTTGTTCACGCAGTTGGGCTTGCTCTAGCGCGATCGCCAGTTGGTTCGCCACTTCTTGGGTAATGTCTTGGTGTTCTGGTGTCAGTTCAGCCATCTGACAGCCCAATAGTCTCAGCTCTCCAATCAGGGCGTTTTCACTTTTAAGCCGTAATGTGAGGCAGTTCTCGCGATCGGCTGCACAGGGGAGGTTGTCAGGAGCAGTGGCCTGAGCAAAGGCGGCATCTCCATTTGGAGTTGAATGCGGAGCAGGACTCGTGAGGCGCAAGTGAGAAGATGGCTCAAGGTTGGGTAACACTGAAGCCAGAGGCAAGCGGGTGCCGACTGCCAAGAACGAATCGGGGCCATTACTGCTGTTGCCGAGCACTTCTGCTGCCCCTGCGGCAAAGTCGTAGCGCAACACCAAGGCTTG
>DATNPE010000251.1:0-5610 GCA_036703355.1 Allocoleopsis sp.
ATCGGGTCGGTACGAAGCTGGACTTTTCTGAGGCTCAAGAGATGAAGTTGTGTTAGCACTCGTAGGACTAGCCAAGTGGGTTTGTGTCAGATGTTCCACTTCTGTTAGCTTTTGAGTGGGAGCTGGTGTAAGTTCAGATGCCAAAGCTAGACGGCTAATCCAGGGAAATCCTAGCTGTGGAGCGCTCAAGTAAGGCATCATCAAAAACAGCACAACGGCGAGCATTAATAAGATGACTGTTTGCAAGCGCTTGAGCTTGTTCATATGGGGGACTCCTTGGCGGAAACTCGCTGAAGTTCATGAGTTAAGAAATATTGATGTATTACCTATTACTATTTTACGTTGTTGGCAAAAGTGTCAGCAGAACTATTAAATTTTCTTGAGAAGAAATGCCACAATCAACTCCTTTTAGACTTTGGACAAATGAAGACGTAAAAAACTTTAAAGTAACTAGGACTAGCCCTTTCAAGGTGCAGGGCAAAGGCATCTAAATTTGGCTGGCGCACGTGAGGTAGTATGCTGAGTAAGCTTTGAGGAGTATCTAGCACAGGAACTTCAGTTGAGCGATTGCAAAAAAGAGTACCCGACTCAATCCGCTTCTGGTTGGCATCGCAAAGAGTAGCACCACTATTTCAAGGCAGCCTAGAGGCTGCTAGCACCTGAGCCAGGTAGTCATTATCCAAGGCAGCTTAGAAACGCTTGTTCTGGCTTAGCCCCTCTCCCTTCTCGCTAGACGTTTTACTTTTGCTAGACAAACCAGTGGAAACAATGCTCTTAAATGTGGAATTCCACATTTGACTGATGTCTAGCGATCGCCGACATGTAGGCAAAGTTTTTCTTATATATGAAGAAAGAGCCTCTTCAGTTGGCAGCGATCGACTTTTTCTCTTGGAAATAAAGGATGGGGCGATCCGCTCAATTTGGTCAAAAGCTCTTCTGCTCGCAGCAACAAAAAAGCCCCGCTATTGGGTTGAGCGGGGGAAGACAACATTTTCAAGGTAAAACAATACTCTTATAGTTCCCGTGTTTGGGGCGCAAGTATCAGCCAGCCCAAAAATTAGGTGGTTAGCTGGCAATGCCCCAGTCCCTTAGTTGATATGTGCAATGTCGTTATTCAGTTGGGAATTAGGCACGTCAAAAATCACCTCAAATTCAGATGCTGGCATAAACCGATTTAAAAACCTGCGATGGTCGTCAGCATCTTGCCTGTTAAAGAACCGAGTTACTACATAGCGTTGAGCATCGGGTAACAGCCGAACAATTGCCCAAGGACGGCTGTAGTCTTCAGATTGTTGCACTCGTTGAGCGGTCAGGGCTTGCCCGGGTTTGGGCGCGAGGGCATTTTGCACAATTGCCCACATTTTCTCCCGTACTGGACTTTGATCATTGGGCAGTAGGCTCCAATCGCCCACTGGGGCGGGTAGCCAAGTGAGAGTGAAATCGCCCTGACCTATGCGAGAAAGCTGCCAGGAGAGACGGCGGGATTGTTTGCGGCATTGATAACCTTGTTGGCGAAAAACGGCACAAATCTGTTCGCCTTCTTTATTGAGGCGAAGCCAATCAGAATGTTTCATTGGTCTAAAAGGGTGTAATCAGTAAATCAGGGTGAGCGCTCTTAAGAGGGGATTTCAGCGCTCTCGATGTTGAGGGAAAGGCGACCGCTCTTGTCACGAGCTCATAAGAGCGATCGCCTATCAATGTGCTTGTAATTACATGGAAATTAATACAAAAATCACACGATTACTGTTCCATAGGCATGCAATGGTAGTGATGGACTTTACTCACCCTAATTAGGGAAGCACTACAAAAAAAACGACATTATTGTGTTGACTTCTTGTCTAATCTCTGAATCAGCACGTTCCTACCGACTCAGACACAGGCGAACTTTGAGCAACTCCGGGATGTCTTCGTAGCACTCTAAGAAAACATCCGCCAGCGCCAGATACCATTTGTGGTAATGTCTGGGGGGCTGGTAGTGGCGTCCTCGCCCAAACCAGCGATTGACGGTATTGATGTCACAGCGACAAAGAAGCGCCATTTGAGCCTGAGTCACATCCCATTTCTCGTAAAATTGGCGAGGGGTCATTTCCAGTCGGCAGTTGGCAAAAAGTGCAATCAGCCTTAGTTCTCGTTCACCGATGGGGCGAGGGTTTCTCATGATTCCTCCCCTTTAGCTTTTAAGTCTTCTTCCCATGCAGTGGCGGCAACAACCCAAGCGGCACTCAAACTCGCTTGATCGAGCCACAGGATATAGCGCCACATCCAACAACAGCGGTGAGCAGCATAGTTGTAGAAGCGCCCAATCACTACTCCCCATTCAGAAGCACCGGCGGTAACGATTGCCACCATTACTCCAAACTCAAACCGAGGTGCTTGTGCACTATGGGGAAAGTCAGACGGCAAGGAAGCAGACTGGGGAAACTCTAGGGTAATGGGATGAGCAAATACATCGGCGTTGCCGTGACGGTGAGCGTTCAAATAACCGCCCAGGAGCTTTCCGTTGAGGCTACCCGTTAGCTGATTGATGAGTATTGCCGCTAAGGAGTCGAGTTCTTCTGGTTCTAGATGTAGCTCTTTGGCATCAAAATCGGCATCTTGAAAATGACTCAGCACTTCGAGTAGTTCGGTAATGCCGAAGTCTTCTAGGGCTTGTTGATAAGCATGAGAACTCCCAGCCAGGTAATCTGGCGAGGGTTGATTGTTTGGCATGATTAAAGAACCTCCATGAACATTTGGAGTTAGCCGCGCTTGGTGGTTGGCAAGCCTGAAAGCGCGGCTTTTCAATCCTGAGATAATTATGTACATAACAAATCCAGGAGTCAAATTAGGGAAATGACATTAGTTATGGCTATAATCCCCGTCGATAGAGATAACAGCCAGTCAAAGCAAACTCATGTCAGCAAAAAAAGGTGGCGAATCGGGACGACCACTTAAGTGGGGTCAAAGAAAGGCAAGAACAACTTTTTCCCTCACTCCTCGGGCGATCGATGAACTCGATAAGATAGCCAAGAGATTCAACCTGAGTAAGTCAGAGCTAATTGAGCAGCTCACTCGCGGTCGATTTGTACTCATCCCAAAGGAGGGCGAGACGGCAGAAGTGATAAAAAAGCACTCAGGCGGCACATTGCCTCTTTAAGCAATGAAGAACGCCAGGAGGAAATAGCTACAGAGAAAGAAGCCGCAGAAATCTTGCTCCAAGAACTAGAGGAAGTAAACTCAGACAAAGATGAATAAAGAACTGCCGCAGTCAATCACCAAATCGAACTGCTGGTTAATAGAGTAATCGCACCATGACCACAGCCCGCATCCATCTACTCACCTACATCGAGGGCGTTACGCTGCTCGTGTTTTACACCAGCGCTCACGCTTGGCAGTTTCGAGTACTGAGCGCTACCGGGGAAGTATTCGGCTCTCGGCAGATCTTCTACTCGAAAGAAGCGGCTGAGCGTGAGGGGAGAGCGTGGATAAAGTCTAAGTGCTAGCGAATTGGAGGAGCTTGCCTAACAACTCATTGCGAATTACGAATTCTAGTAGCGATCGCATCGAGCATATCGGGCAAGTACTCGTCATCCATCATATTAATGAACCCTAGACCACTACGTTGATTATTTTCCAGCACCACAGACAGACCCGAATCCTGACTTAAGAGCCGATTAACCAATTCAGCCTTCTCCTGTGCGCTTAATTGTTGAACTTCTAGAAAAATCTCGTCAACACGTCTCGGCTGGCTATTCCGCACTATATTCACCACATATCACCCTAAAATCCTAGGGGAAATTATAAAAGTGCCTTTTCTCGTGGTGTATCCGTGAAATTACTAGAATTATTGGAATTATTGGCTCGAAGGCTTGAGGCGATCGCATTGAGTAGATCAGCCGCCACTATTTCATCAAATGTAGCTGTGGCAATTAGTTCTTTAATTGACAAACTTTTAAGCTGCTTCTGGCTCCAAAAGTAATCCTGGGCTTCCTGGGGTAAAGATTCCAACGTGTGAAAAAATTCACCAGCCTCAAGATCCAGCTTGCCAGTACGAAATCGGCTGAGGCGGCTTACGTGCAAACCAGACCAAACACTTACCTGCTTGGCTGAATACCCAAACTTCGTTAGCAACTGATTAAAAATCTCTCGATGCTGGTTCATAGAAAATTTTCTTAACAATTGCTATTTTAGCAATCCAATGAATTATATTGCTATAAGTGCAATTCCCCTAGAACCAAGCAGGGGGGATTGCCAACAAAACCATAGTAACACTCACCAAAAATGGATTATCCCATTCCAGAGTCAGACTACGCCGGAATAGGGCTAGCACCCAGCAGACTAAGGCACCGCCCTACAGGGAAAACCTAAGCTACGCGACCGCGAGTAACCAAAAAACTAGCCCCAACCTTTAAGAAGCAGGGAACGGGGCGTTATCAAAGTATTTCATTTTCATCATGACACAGACAAAAATCCAGGGGAAGTTTTACCCACTCCAGCACGACGAATGGGTGAGAGCATGCCAGGAACTTACACCAGCACAACGAGACGTACTTTACTTTATCCGCACTCTCGATCCTTACAACATGGGTCTAGACATAACCGCTGCTGAGATTGCACGACAGTTATCAACGCCTAATCGCATAGTTCACCGCCAAACAGTCAGCCGTGCGCTCAAAGAGCTGGATCGCTTAGGCTTCATTGACCTCGAACTAATCAGCATCAGTATTAAGGTCTTACCTAAAGGAGTCCATTGTCAACAAGTCAGAGCTAATGAGACACCAGTGGTGCCTGGAGACACCAGCGGGTGCGATGAGACACCAGTGGTGCCTGGAGACACCAGCGGGTGTGATGAGACACCAGTGGGTGCGATGAGACACCAAGCGCGATCGCTACGCACCAAACGAAAGCCAGAAGCCTCACCAGATAAGGATTCCAACTCTCTTAGATCTAATAAGATATATAAAGACTTTATAGATTCTCTCTCTCAAGACCAGAGAGAGAAATTTTTAGAGTTTGGATTAAAGAAGGCAAGAGAGCTGCCAAAACCGCCGACATTACCTCAAAAGTGGGTTGAACAAAACTGCCAGGAACTCTACGAACAATTCAAGAAAACGCCGGAAGGCAAGAAATTTGCAACCACACAAGACTGGGCTAACCACCCACGCCGGGACGAGTGGATTGAGCAGATACGCCAAGGTAAACCGCGATTCATCGCTCAAGGCGGCCCAGCAGAAGAACGCGAAACCCGCCGCTTGTTTGCAGATTGGGCTGAGGCTAATAACCTGATTTGGGAGGCTCAATCATGAAAAAACTTCCCCGCAACCCGATGCACCCTGAAAAAGAGTCAGACGCCGAGGTAGAAATCTGGCAACCGACATGGAAGTGCTTCTGCTGCCACGACTCAGGAATAGTTGTTTCCCATTTAGCAGCAACGGTAATTGAGGGATTCAACTCTAACCGAGACAAGCTCCCCCGCTGCCAAAACCCCGGCTGCAAGTCTGGTAGTCATTGGGACAGTGACAACATTACCCACTGCGTGGACTATCGCCTAACTTCAGGTATCTGCCTTCAACTAGACGCCGCAGAACGTGAGGCTTGGCGAGAAACTCTGCTGATGCAGCGCCAGCACCT
>DATNPE010000252.1:0-4682 GCA_036703355.1 Allocoleopsis sp.
GCCTATACCACCGTACTCCTGACGCTAACCGGCGTGCCGCTGCTGATTGCGGTTTTGATTGGTGCGGCTCTGGCTGCCTTGCTCGGCTTGTTAATTGGCTTTTCGACCCTGCGTTTACGCGAAGACTATCTGGCGATCGTCACGATTGGCGTGTCGGAAGTGGTGCGTTTGGTGGCCCTCAATGAAGAGTGGCTGACGCGGGGGGCGCGGGGGGTCTACGGCTATCCCCTACCCTTGGCAAAATTCACCCCCAACTATCCAACAAAAATCGGCATGATTATCCTGCTGACTGCGGTGGTGGGGTTGGCCTACTGGAAGCTCTGGCAGTGGACACGCCAACGTCTGAAGCAGTCGTCCCTGGGCGCAGCGATTAAAAACGCTTTGGTGTGGGGTGGCTATACAGGTTCCCTCGTAGTTTTGTTGGGGGGAGTGGGATTTGTGATGCAACAACTGAAGCTGAGTGGAGCGATCGCACCGCATGTTTCAGGGTTGGGCCTGCTAGCCGCTTTAATCGGGATTGGCTGGTTGTATGTTTGGGCGGCTAAAAGCTTGGTGGCGCGGCTGTCCGAGTGGGCTGCAGGTTTAGCACTCTTTAGCGTCTCCCTCTCCGCCATTCTAGGGTTGTGGATGTATGGAATCGGGGCGAATGCACTCTACAACTACTCCTACAAAGCAGGGTTGATGTTGCTGCTGGTGGTGGTGCTGGCCATTCTATTTAGCTGGCTGGAGTGGCTGGTGCGATCGCCCTGGGGCCGAGTCCTGAAGGCGATTCGTGAAGATGAGGAAGTTGCCAAAGCCCTGGGTAAAAATGTCTTTTGGTACAAGCTGCAATCGCTGATGTTGGGCGGGGCGATCGCGGGGATTGCGGGAGCCTTCTACGCTTGGCAGCTCACCTTCATCAACCCCGACGGGTTTATTCCCCTGATTACCTTCCAAGCTTGGACGATTGTGGTGCTGGGTGGAGCAGGCAACAATGTCGGCACTCTGCTGGGTGGCACCATTTTCTGGGCTTACAACACCTTGACACGGTTTGTCCTAAAAGACATTGTGCCGCTGGATGATGCGCGCTTAGGAGCCTTCCGCATCATGATTATTGGTTTAATTTTGATTGTAGTGATGATGTGGCGGCCTCAAGGCATTTTAGGCAAGAAGGAGGAATTAACCCTTGGTCGATGATCCCCAGACTCCCGATATGTTGCCAGCTGCAGTGCCGCAGCCAGTGCTGGAAGAAATTTTGACCGAGGTGGAAGACCGCAAACCTACCCCTCTGCAAATTCCCCTGTTAGCTGCCAGTGGCCTCACGAAGAGTTTTGGTGGCATTAAAGCCGTCGATAACGCCGCGATCGAGGTGGCTCAGGGCAGTATTACAGGGCTGATTGGCCCCAACGGGGCAGGCAAAACCACTTTATTCAATCTGCTGTCTAACTTCATTCGTCCCGACCAAGGACGAGTGCTGTTCGATGGCGAACCGATTCATCATTTGCAGCCGCATCAAATTGCCCAGCAGGGCATGATTCGCACGTTTCAGGTGGCACGAGTCTTGTCGCGCCTGTCGGTGCTAGAAAATATGCTGCTGGCGGCGCAACATCAGACGGGGGAAAACTTCTGGAGTGCCTGCTTGCAGTTTCGCCAGGTGGCTAAAGAAGAAAAGCAGTTGAAAGAGCGAGCCTATGCCATTTTGGAGTCGGTTGGCTTGACGCACATGACCCACGAATATGCAGGTGCACTTTCTGGCGGCCAACGCAAACTGCTAGAAATGGCACGGGCGTTGATGGTGCAGCCCAAATTAATCTTGCTCGATGAACCTGCGGCGGGTGTAAACCCCACGCTGATTAACCAGATTTGCCACTACATCACGACTTGGAATCGCGAAGGTATGACCTTCCTGATTATTGAGCACAACATGGACGTGATCATGTCTCTGTGCGATCGCGTTTGGGTCTTGGCGGAGGGGCGCAATTTAGCCGTGGGCACTCCTAGCGAAATTCAAACCAATGCCCAAGTCTTAGAAGCTTATTTAGGGCAGTAGCACCCACGCTCACTCAGTCTGATGACCCCAAAAATGCGAGGAGGTGAGCTGTGACCCTCACCTCTAACACTCGATTCGGCTGCAAATTAACAGTAATACACCCTTTAGTAGCAGCTTTGTAGCGATTTCTGACTCGATCGCCTGAGTCTAATCGTGCTTTTTCTTTTTGCCCTTCTTCCCTTTTTCGTCTACAGGCGCTACTTGTAGCTGAGTCATGGTTCCAGTCTGCATCTGCATAGTTTGAGCAGGCACGACCTGACCAGGCACCATTTGGCTAGAAGTCGTAGCAGGCATTGCGACGGGAGATGCCTGAGTGGTAGCGGGGGCAGGAGACACTTGAGCGGCGGGCGCAGGACTCTCGGCGGGAGTGGGTGGGGCTAGATACCGATTAACGAGCAGGGGTATGGCTGTTGTGCCTGCTAATGAAACAGCACCGATGATGCCTTGAGTCAGGGTTACTTTGAATCCTTGGCCTTTGGGGGGTTCTGAGGGTGATCCAGAATTTGCAGTCATAAAGAAGGCAGGGGTATGGCTGTACAAACAACTTCACCCATTTACTGGAAGAACCACCCTTCGCTACAACCGTATTTCTACCGAGCAAACAAAATCTTCGCTAAAGATTCAACCCTCTATCAGTTGCAGATGAACAAAACGCCAAACTGGAACTATTGCCGATGTTTCGCGTCGCACCAGCGATGCCACATCTGGCGATAGATACTTTCGAGGATTTGCGTAAAATTGCGCCCGTTGGTTAAGGGCGATCGCGACATTAAGTAGCGCAGATTGGCTCGCAGGAAGCGGAGGCGATCGCGGTCTTGAGCTAAGCGTTTGGCTAACTCTACGTATTCCTCTACGGACACGGCAATTAAATCGGTTAACCCGAGGTTTGCCAGTAAGCTCATACCCACTCTGGCCGCATGACTTTGACCTGCTACGGTAATCACTGGAATCCCCATCCAGAGGGCTTCGCAGGTAGTGGTGGTGCCGTTGTAGGGGAAGCTGTCGAGGCCGATATCAATTTGGTGGTAAAGGGCTAAGTGATCGGCAAAGGAGGAGACGTGCCCTAGGAGTTGGAGGCGATCGCTACTGACACCATGTTGGGCAAACAAATCCTGAATCTGCTCACGGGTCGTCGCATCCGTCAGCGCTTTGTACTTCAAAATCATCTGGGATTGAGGCACGGCTTTGAGAATCGCGGCCCAAGTGGCAATCACTTCCGGCGTTACCTTCGCCAAGTTATTAAAGGAGCCAAAGGTAACGTAGCCCTTGCTCAGAACAGGTAGCGCACTCACAACAGGAGCATTTTGGGCCGCTTGATAGCAGAGAAAACCATGGGGAAGCCGCACCAATTGCTCGGTGTGACGAGTATCGGCAACTCCTACGGGATCGGCCCAAGTATCGGTGAAACGGTAGTCGATCGCCGCCATGCCAGTGGTGTTGGGATAGCCCAAATAAGTGATCTGGATCGGCGCAGGCTTGCGGGCGAACACCAAAATCCGGTTGCCTGCGGTGTGACCTGCTAAGTCCACCAAAATATCAATCTGGTCTTGGCGGATCAACTCGGCTACTTGCTCATCACTGAGACTGATAATGTCGCGCCAGTGATCGGCAAAGCGACGAAACTGTTCAGTCAGGCCATCAGCCGCGAGTAGATTGGCGTAGCAAAACACTTCATAGTTGCTGTGGTCGTGAGTTGCCAGGACAGAACCGATGAAAAAACCTACGGGATGAGCGTTGAAGTCTGGGGAAACGTACCCAATCCGCAAACGGCGATCGCGAGTGCGGTCATTGCTGTGAGGCGCTACCGCTTGGCTGAGTGGATTGGCATGCTGCTCGGCCCAGCGCTTGTGCTCCGCAAAAATGGTGTCTGGATCGTGGCTGGTGTCGTAGTGCAGTGAGAACAGCAGATTACTCTTGGCTTCCATCAAACTTGGTTTCATCGCGATCGCCTGTCGGTAAGCTGCGATCGCCTCTGGCATCCGTCCCTGGTCTTTGAGCACATTGCCCAAGTTGTTGTAGGTTTCGGCCAAGTCAGGTCGCAGGGCTACCGCTTGTTGGTAATGGCTGCTGGCTTCTGCCAATTGACCTTGGCGCTTGTACATATTGCCGAGGTTGTTGTGGGCCTCCGCCGAGTCGGGTTTCAGGGCTAAGGCTTGCTGATAAGAAGCGATCGCAGCTTCTGCTTGGCCTAAATCTTGGTAGACATTGCCCAAGTTGGTGTAGATGTCGGGGGCTGTGGGATGCAGTGCTAGGGCTTTTTGGTAATAGGCGACCGCTTCATTCAATTGCCGACGGTTGTAGCAGGCTAGAGCCAATTGGCAATACTGAGTCGCGGCTTGGTGGAAGTAACTGCTGGCAGTTTGCATCTGGCCCTGCTGTTTGGCGATCTGGCCCAATTGGTATAGCGCTTCCACTTGGTTCGGTTGCTGCTGCAAAATTTGGCGATAGGCTTGCTCCGCTTCCGACCATCGCTGAGCTTGAGTGTGCTGAAGTGCGATCGCCAGAGCTTCAGAAATGTTCACCATATCGCCCGTGCCTTCCTCGACTGCATCTTGCCTGCAAAACTTCTACCCCAAGCGTGCAACTCTAACGCTACACCAGCATTCCTTGCCCAACTGCTGATCTCAAAGCTCGATCAAATTCGACTCCCAGA
>DATNPE010000253.1:0-7086 GCA_036703355.1 Allocoleopsis sp.
CCGAAACCTGATCAGACAGGCTAGACTCGTTAGAACTTTAGCTTCTTGGGACTAACTCACATCACTCTAGGTGCATCCCAGTTTTGTCAGCGGATCTAGGGATTTTAATTCTAGCTCAATTGGCCTTTGTAGCCTTGATTCATCTACTATATTCACCTCGGTCTCCAGGCTACTGGTGCTGAGAATTCCTAAGAGGGAAACCTAGAAACAATGCCAGCAAAGAATGCCAATAGAGCCTTGACATTCAATTAGTCATTTAGTCATTTGGACAGACAGTTGGGCAAAAAATTTATCAGGGTGAGAGTTAGCTTCCAGTCAACTAATTTCATGAGATAGGGTGTATCCCACGCAAACCACAAAATGTTTTGATGCTAATTCTCCTTCCTTCTCAGCTGATTCCCTTGTCAGACTAAAGTCTATGTTCCTAGAGCCAGAAAATGATGCGTTACGCCGACGCATTACAGAATTAGAGTCGCAATTGCAGCGTATGCAGTCGGCATCACAGCCTCCAGAAGCCGCTACTAAAGTGCCCTTGCCTCCATCACAACCAGACTCACAAGTGGGGCGATCGCCTATTGCCAATCTTGAATCAGGCTTTTTTCGTTTAGGATCGCTAGACTTAGGCCTGAGCGCATCAGAGGAGCTATTTCGCGCCTATATTGAGACGGTTAATGACATGGTTTATGTCGTTGATTTGACTGGTAGGCTGACATTTATTAATCCTTATGGGCAGAAGTTATTGGGCTGTGATGAGTCCGAATGGCTAGGCCAATTGTATTTAGAATTTGTCGCGCCCCAAGACCGGGAAAGCACCGCTCAAGCCTTTGCAAATTTATTACAAACTGGGGAGTTAACTGATTTTGAATTTGCCTTACAGCCTAAGGTAGGACCGAGTATTTACATGGCGGTGAATGGTCGCCTGCTGTACCGAGGCCAACAACTGATTGGAGGCATTGGCATCGCCCGAGATATTAGCGATCGCAAGCAATTTGAGAAGCAGCTGCAAATGTTTTCGAAAGCGGTAGAGTCCGCTTATGACAGTGCTGTGATCACCAATATTGCGGGGGAAGTTATCTACGCTAATCCTGCGACTGCTCGCATCTTTAAGGCAGATTTGAGTCAAGTCAAGTTGCAAAATGCTCAAATTTTTTACCCAGACAAAGACCAAACTCAAGCGCAATGGTTAATCCAAAAGGCGATCGCAGGCGGCTGGAGTGGGGAAGTTGTTTGTCAGCGCGGCAACGGCGATCGCTTTCCTGCTTTAGTTTCAGTCGGGCTAATCACTAGTGAAAATGGGCAGCCCGAAGCAGTTTCTATTATTAGTCGAGATATTAGCGACCAAAAACAAGCTCAAGCTGAGTTAGCCGCCAAAAATATTGAGTTAGAGCGAGCCAGCCATTTGAAATCCGAGTTTTTGGCGAATATGTCCCATGAGCTAAGAACCCCGCTCACGTCAATTTTGGGTTTCTCATCATTGCTAGAGCAGCAGCTTTACGGCTCTTTGAACCATAAACAGCTGGTTTATGTGGAGCAGATTCAGCAGAGTGGTGAGCATTTGCTCAACTTAATTAATGATGTGTTGGACTTAGCCAAAGTAGAAGCGGGTCAAATTGTTTTGAATATTGCTCCCGTGAATGTGGAGGAGTTGTGTGAAAACACCTTGGCTTTGGTGAGTGAACAAGCGCGATCGCGAGGCATCCGAATCCATCGGCGGTTTCAGTCTTCCTTAGCTCCACTCATGGCTGACGAGTTGCGAGTTCGGCAAATGCTGCTCAACTTAATTTCTAATGCCATCAAGTTTTCCCATGTTGGAGGTGAGATTGGGATAGAAACGAAAACGGAAGTGGGCTATCTGTACCTAACCGTCTGGGATCAAGGCATAGGGATTCCTGTGCAGAAACAAAATCTGTTATTTCAACCCTTCCAACAGTTAGATAGTTCGCTCGCTCGCCAATATGAGGGGACAGGACTGGGGTTAGCCCTGACGCGCCAACTGGCAGAATTGCACGGTGGCACAGTGGAATTTGAATCTCAAGAAGGTCAAGGTAGCCGCTTTACCATCCGTTTGCCACTCCACCCTTATGCCCAACTAGCTACTACTACAACAGCCCCCGTAGCAGTCATAGACAGTGAATCCTTGACTATATCTCCAGCGATTCGTCGCATTCTCTTGGTAGAGGACCATCCAACCAATGCCATGCTTATGCAGGACATTTTGCAGCATTGGGGCTATGGTGTTCATCATGTTACGGATGGCTTGGAGGCGATCGCTTGGTTAGTCAGTCATCCGGTTGATCTGGTACTGCTCGATATTCATCTGCCTGGATTAGATGGCTTTGAAGTCACGCGGCGGGTACGGGCTCATCCTAGTTTGCAACACATTCCAATTATTGCTACTACCGCTTTGGCGATGGTGGGCGATCGCGATCGTTGTCTAGCGGCTGGAATGCAAGGCTATATCAGCAAACCGATTGACTACGAAGAATTGGCAGCTCTACTCGCTCAATACACCCAAGATGAAGTCTAAGGATTGGCATTTGTAGTAGAGAAATCGCAGGCTAGCTTAGATTCCGCGCTGAGACGGATAAAATCAAGTTTGTAGCTGCATTCTCAATTCTCATGCTCTTGGATCTGCCGATTTTGTCCCATCTTGGAAGCGGCTGTTGTGAACTACTGGCCTTTGAGTTCAAGTCTCCAGGCCCCGTATTGGTTGAGTTGGGACCTCTTACCATTCGTTGGTATGGCCTTTTAATTGCGTCCGCTGTCCTGATTGGAGTTAGCTTATCTCAAGCTTTGGCGAAGCGCCGTCAGGTTGACCCCGACCTGATTGGTGACCTGATTATTTGGTTAGTGGTCGCTGCAATCCCTTCGGCTCGGCTCTATTACGTGCTGTTTCAGTGGCAAGAATATGCTCAACGCCCGGAGGATATTATTGCGATTTGGAAGGGGGGCATTGCCATTCATGGGGCGATTTTGGGTGGTTTGGTGGCTAGCCTAATTTTCGCTAAGGTCAAACGAGTTTCGTTTTGGCAGTTGGCGGATTTGGTGGCCCCTTCGCTAATTTTGGGTCAGGCGATCGGACGGTGGGGCAATTTCTTTAATTCGGAAGCGTTTGGGCGACCGACTAATCTACCTTGGAAGTTGTTTATTCCGCCAGAAAATCGCCCTGTGGGCTATGAGAATGTGGCTTACTTTCATCCCACGTTTCTCTATGAGTCTCTGTGGAATTTAATGGTGTTTGGGATTCTCATCACTTTATTTTTCCGGGGGCTGCGCGGGAAGCCTGCTTTGAGAGTAGGGACGCTGTTTTTGGTGTATCTGGTCAGCTACAGTTTAGGTCGTTTCTGGATTGAGGGGCTGCGAACCGATAGTTTAATGATTGGTCCGCTGCGAATTGCTCAAATTATTAGTTTGGTGGAAATTAGTATCGGTCTAGCTGGTTTGTTTTGGCTCTACCGATGGCGTCGTCCGCTGCCTGATGTGGTGGCTGCTCAGGATGCTGAGCCTAAGTTGGGGCAGGGATCGGATCATCTCCAGTAAGTCTGTGGATGAAATAAGAAAACCCCAGAAACCAAATGGCTTCCAGGGCTAAATCAGGGTGCATCTACCATTCCTTAATCCCACGGTGGTATTGCTGATCCGGATAGATTGGGTTTGGGGGCGATCGCTTTATCAAGTCTTTACGGTTATGCTCTAGAACCGAGCCTTTGGGGGCACTCGCCCCCAAACCCCCGCTGAGGGACGGCTGCGTCCCCCAGACTCCCTCCAGAGGTAACTTTACGTGTGGGAGGCTATACGTTGACTCTTCTACACTCAAGCTTCAATCGAAATTTATGACTACGTTTGATACTAATTCTGTTGTGAGTCAGCTTGGTGCAACTCAGGCTGGATCTGGTTTAGCTCCTGCTGTCTATATCGTTGGGGCGGGTCCGGGTGATCCGGAGTTGCTGACGATTAAGGCGCAGAGGTTGCTGGCGCAGGCGGATGTGATTTTGTTTGCGGATTCTTTGGTGCCTCGGCAAATTTTGCAGGGGGTACGGGCGGATGCGGAGTTAATTCGCACGGCGAATAAGACGCTGGAGGAGATTTTGCCGCTGATGGTGGAGCGGGTGCGATCGCAGAAGTCGGTGGTGCGATTGCATTCGGGTGACCCCAGCTTGTATGGGGCGGTGCATGAGCAGATGCAAGCTCTAGCCGAGGCGGAGGTGCCGTTTGAGGTGATTCCTGGGATTAGTGCATTTCAGGCGGCGGCGGCGAAGCTACAGGTGGAGTTGACGGTGCCTGGGTTGGTGCAGACGATTATCTTGACGCGGATTAGTGGTCGCACTGAGGTACCGGAGGCGGAGGAGTTAGCGAGTTTGGCGGCGCATAAGGCGAGTCTATGTCTCTATCTCAGCGCTCGGCATGTGGAAGCGTCTCAAGCGAAGTTGATGCAGCATTATGCAGCGGATACTCCGGTGGCAATCTGTTTCCGGGTGGGCTGGCCTGACGAAAAAATTCGCGTGGTGCCGCTGAGTGAAATGGCAACGGTGACACAGCAGGAGAATTTGATCCGGACGACGCTCTATGTGATCAGTCCGGCGCTAACGGCGACTCAGGCGCGATCGCGGCTTTACCATCCAGAGCACGATCATCTCTTCCGGCGGTAGGATTTCCGTCGGATTATGGCTGGGCTGGGGTTTTTCTCCCGTGAGTCTGTAATACACTGAGCGGTGTAGTGCCAATCAGGTGTAGACCCTTGCTAGACGAACAAGCGAAAAAGACAATCCTGCGTAAAATTCCCCACGGGCTTTACATTTGTGGTGTTAAAGAAGGGGAAGATGTGAATGGCTTTACGGCCAGTTGGGTCATGCAGGCTTCCTTTAAGCCCCCTCTTGTCGTCAACTGTGTCAAACAGGACTCCCGTTCTCACGCCATGATTAAGAGCAGTGGGGTCTTTGCCTTGAGCTTTTTAGAGGCAGGTCAGAAGGACTTGGCGCAGAAGTTTTTCCAACCCCAGCGTCGAGTCGGCAACAAGTTTGACGATGTGGAGTTTTATATCGGCGAGACGGGCTGCCCAATCATCTCGGAAGCGTTGGGATATGTAGAGTGTCGGGTTGTGGGTGCAGTTGAGCAAGGCGATCACACGGTTTATGTGGGTGAAGTGATTGCAGCGGGCACGCACCGAGACGGTGACCCCCTCTTGCTAGAGAGTACGGGTTGGCAATACGGTGGCTAATACTGGGTTGTCAGGGCTGAGTCTAGGGCTTAGCCTCTCCCATCTATTCAGCGATTAAAGTTCTAGAATTCACAGATTGTCGTTATGCCGTTGATCAAGGTTCAAACTTCTATTTCTGCTCCAAATAAGTCTCAAGTAGACAGTTTGCTCAAGCAGTTATCGGCTAGTTTAGCGAAACATACTAGCAAGCCTGAGTCCTATGTCATGACTGCCTTTGAGCCAGAAGTTGCCATGACCTTTGGCGGTACGTCTGACCCCACTTGCTACATAGAGATTAAAAGCGTGGGCACGATGTCATCTGCACAAACCAAAGCCATGAGCCAGGATTTTTCGCAGCAAATTGAGCAAGCTTTGGGGATTCCTGCTAATCGCACCTATATTGAGTTTTCCGATGCGAGAGGTGCAATGTGGGGCTGGAACGGTTCGACGTTTGGTTAGCGCTTGATTGGGGTGGGGCGATCGCCTGGTTAGATACTAATTGCGATCCAGTTCGGGACGATTGAGTTCTCGGCACTTGGCCTCTGCTGCCTGAAATGCCTCTAGATACTCTTTGCCGCCCAACATAGCATCTCCGTAGTATTCGTAGGGAGCAGCTCCATACACAGGCAGCGGATCGTCTTCGGGATAATCTTCTTGGGCTTCTTCGATCGCGGCTTTTAATTTTTTGATACTCAACCGCTGCGCCGGGAAATACCAAATTTCTTCTGGAGTGTGGTTGAGATGCGGTAACGCTGGGTCAACAATGGCATCCTCCACTTCTAACCAGGAGTGCTCAATTGGTTTGTAGGGGATACCTCGAAATACCAGGAAACCCTGCACATACGTTGCCCCTGGAATCAGCAAGGCTGCTGCGTAGGTGTTGTCGAAGGAGGTTTTAGCTTTACGTCCCAGACGCTCGGCGATCTCTTCTGAGAGAGCTGCGTTTAACGGTTTACTCATTCCACCCTCCTAAACATCAACACAACAGTCTCACTGTTGCAGCTCACCCTCGGTATTCAGGCTTTGCTGAGTTGCAAGTCACCCATTCAGTCTTAGCTTTCGGTTGTCACTTCTGCGTCTGTCTCAGCGGCGGCATCTGCTTCTGCTTCTGGCTCAGCTTGCACCACAGGAGGTTTTGGCTTCGTTGGTTTCGGTCCCCGCATCAGAGCAGGATTTACTGGAGTCTTGGCGCGATCGTCTTCTTGGTCTCGGCCTCTCCCTTTTCTCTTACCTCGATCGCCTTTGTCTCGCGAAGACCGATTTCTACCGCGCTCTTCCGAGTTTTGTGCACCAGAGTCTAGGGCTGCCGATTCTGGGCTCCCTGCGGCATCATTACTCGGTTTGTCTGTCGCCTGACGTTCAGACTTTTTGATGGGACGTTCTACCATGATTGAGAAATTCTTTTGCTGATGTCGTCTCTTCCACCTGCTAATGTAGCGTACCGTCTACCCCAGCGGGTAAATTTACAGTCAACTCGGTAAAGCATTGAGCAGCGATCGCACCATTTGCATCCCCAGCACCAGCACGAAGGCTCCTCCTGCCAACAAGCTCAAGGGTCGCAGTACGCCCTGAAGCTGTCGTAACTTTAGCTCTAGTTCTCCTTCGTAATAAGCAGAGAGTTTTTGGAACATCTCATCCAAGTTGCCCGTTTCCTCCCCGGTGCGGATCATTTGGAGGGCGATCGCAGGAATTTTGCCTTGCAAGCTGCGGCTCAGGGCTTGGCCTCGCGCGACTTGTTGACTGGCGATCGCTAAGCTCCTCGCTAAGTCGGGATTCGGGATGCGATCGCGAACTAAGTCTAAGGCACTCAACATTGGCACACCACAACTGAGGGGCAATTCCAGCTCAGTGAAGTACAACATGCTTTGCGCTTCTAGCAGCGGTTTGAG
>DATNPE010000254.1:0-6875 GCA_036703355.1 Allocoleopsis sp.
AGAGTTACCTCAAACAACAACCCTGGAGTCCAGTATTTGCTTGGATAGCAGGCTTGGCATTGGCACTGTTATTGTTTGCTTCGGTGCTATTGCATGAGTTGGGGCATAGCTTAGTGGCGCAGTCGCAGGGAATTAAGGTCAACTCGATTACGCTGTTTTTGTTTGGGGGCATTGCCTCGATTGATCAAGAATCCAAAACCCCAGGCAAGGCTTTTCAAGTGGCGATCGCGGGGCCTGCGGTCAGTCTCAGCTTGTATCTGTTGCTGCGGGCGATCGCTCATGTCTTACCAGAACAGAGCGTATTAGCTGTAATCACAACCGACCTCTCGTTCATCAACTTAGTTTTGGCGCTGTTTAATCTGATTCCTGGCTTGCCGTTGGATGGCGGCCAAATCTTTAAGGCGGCAGTGTGGAAGGCGACAGGTAACCGCTTTCAAGGAGTGCGCTGGGCGGTGCGATCGGGCCAAACGTTGGGTTGGTTTGCGATTACGTTGGGAATTGTGGTGGTCTTGCTCAACCCTAGCTATTTTGTCAGTGGTTTGTGGGTAGCGTTTTTGGGTTGGTTTATTCTGCGAAACGCCAGCGCTTACGATCGCATGACTGACTTGCAAGAAGCGTTGATGCAGATCAAAGCCGCAGATGCCATGACGCGAGACTTCCGAGTTGTGGATGCCAATCTCACCCTGCGCCAGTTTGCCGATGACTATTTGCTAGAAGTAGCTCGCCCTCCTGCTTATTTTGCTGCTTCTGAGGGGCGCTATCGCGGGATGGTGGCAGCAGATGACTTACGCCAAGTGGAGCGGAGCCAATGGGAGACACAGGCGTTGCAAGCGGTGGTACATCCATTGAGCACGATCCCGGCGGCGCAAGAGTCCACGCCCTTAATTCAAGTCATTAATCAAATGGAGACGCAGCAACTGCAACGCATTACCGTCCTGTCTCCCGCAGGTGCCGTGGCAGGTGTGATCGATCGCGGCGATATTGTTCGAGCTGTCGGCAATAAGCTGAATATTCAGGTGTCTGAGGCGGCAATTAAGCGGATTAAGGAAGAAGGCAGTTATCCGCCTGGTTTGCCCCTACCTGCGATCGCTAGAACCACCGCAGAATCATTCGCTTCAGAAGCCAATTAATCGTTCAACTAATCTCTGCTTTATTTGAGTGAAGCGGCGCTTGGCTCAGCTCTGCCTGGGCCATAACGGCTTGCCATTCGGCTTCTGAGAGCGGTTGTGTCACCAATTGCACGCCAAAACATTGTTGAAGTGCAGCCACCAAAGCCTCGATTACCGTTGGAATTAGGAGTTCACCTTGCAAAGATAGGGGCAGTTCGGGCAAGTCAACCGCCTCTGTCCCAAATACCTGACTAAAAAGCCCAGCATCGGGTGCTAAACGCATAGAGCCATGTTGCAGAACGGCTTCGCCTCGACGAAGTTGGGCACTACCAATTAGTTTTGCGCCACCTGGCAAAACTAAATCAGCGCTTGTAGCGGTACCAAAACAGTTGGGATTGTGAATGTATCCTCGTCCTGCGGTCCCGTAGTGCAACTCTACACCGAGCGATCGCCAACCCTGAATCAAAAACTCACAAATGGTTTGATAGGCTTGCATCCGGTTACCTGGAAGCCCAGAAGTGATGACCGCATAGGTGAGGTCGCCCTGATGCAATACCGCACGGCCTCCAGTGGGGCGTGGTACTAGCTCTAGGGGTACTCCTTGCCAAGTAATTTCTTGCCAAGCTTGAGGCCATTGCCGCTGATGGTAACCCAGAGAAATCGCGGCGGGCGTCCAAGTGTAGAACCGCAGCGTGGGTGGCTGTAATCCTTGGCAGTGCTGATGAAACAGCCAAGTATCCAAGGCTATCTGAACTCGTCCGGGCGCTGACAACGGTGGAATGAAGCGCCAAACAGGAGCCACTTTAGGCGGCAGCAAATTCAGCTTGGAGGGCGTCGTCGTTGTCATCAGCGATCGAGGCGACTACGGTGATAGCGCGAGAAATTTCACCAGGGGAGAGTTCTGCGACCGTGCGAGTAGCAACCACGACCACTTGATCTTCTACCAGGGCGAAACGAGCTTCAAAGGTGTCGCTCCAGTTCATCGCCAACAGCTTACGCAGAAGTTGGGCTTCGTTTTGCACGGGCAATTTCAGGATTTGCGCCCAAGCGGTAAAGGTGTCGTCGTCTGTGTTGCCAGTCAGTTGTACGAAGACTTCCACGCTACCGTACTTAAATTTCCAGAGATGGCCACCTTCGTTGTGGTTGACCATGGCGCTCTGGTCTTGATCCAAGCTGGAGATCACGGTTTCAATCACATCAGCGTGATTGCTCTGGGTAGAATTTTCAACTAGTTCGTTAACAAGTTCATTGCTGGACAGATTCTGAGTTGAGACAGTTTCTGGATCGGGTTGATAGTTAGTCATAAGAGTTCCTGCTCAGTATCCTGCTCAGTAGAGTAGATCGGCGTGACGCAAGTACCAATCTACCTCACGCCTCATCGGTTGTCGCTACACCAACTGTAGCTTGTGAGAAATTTTTCAGTCACAAAAGGATATGGAATGGGTAGAGGCACTCACAAGGGGTACCTCTACGAGCGTCATCTTCTGGGCAATTCCATTGAGGCGATTTGCTGCGATCGCCCAACTTACTAAGCAGTGGTTTTGGAGCTTGCAGGCTTGGTGTTGGTCGATTTGCTGATGCCGCTGATAAACATGGGCACAAACTTTTCGAGGAAGGCTTGGGGGTCACGCTTCCAAGCTCGTTGCACTACGTCAATCCGAGTCTTTTGCAACTCTGGTGCCAGGATGGTTTGGGGTAGCCGCTCCATCAAGTATTGGGGGCGTTGCCACAGAGGCATGGTTTCCGCGATCGCCATCAGTTTCTCCACTCGACGAATTTCAGCGCCGAGGGTGATGTCCATCCCCGATTCAAAAGCGGCTTGCTCCACGGCAGCATATCGGCGCTTGGCCACTTCTACTTTCTGGGCGTGTTCTGGACTCTTGCGAGCCAGTTCTGCCAGCCAACGATTGCCCCAGCGCACATGCCCCGCTTCTTCTGGCAAAATTCGCTCAATGGTTTCCCGGATTTTGATATTTTCCTCAGTCTGTGGCGCTTTTTTCAGAGCATGGATGTGAGCTGAGAAATACTCACAGCCCCGCTTCTCGGTGACATTAATGGCGGCCAATACCGAAATCAAGAAGCCATCGCGATCGCCTTCAGGATTTACAGCCTCGCGATCGAGCAAGCGCTCAAACTCTTGAATGTAAGAAGAACCAGGGGGCAAACCTACATCTGCACCGAGATCCACCAAGAGATCGGTCAGCCACATAGCATGCCGCGCTTCATCCGAAATGTGCCGGGAGAGGTCGCGGATTAGCTCCGGGGGTTGTCCGTCCAACAGTTCAATTAAATCGGTTAAGTCTTTGCAACTGCGCTGCTCACTATAGCGGTAGCGGTTGAGAGTGACTAAATGCAGCTCGCGATCGCGCACTACTTGGCTCAAAATCTCGCGTGCGCCCAGCGTGTTGAGCAGTTTGCGAGGATAAGCAACCGTCATACTTTTTATGTGGTTTTGTAAAGTAACTTTCTCATCCTAGCGCAGTCAACTAAGCGCGATTAAGCAGGTTTACGAGCAATCAAGTACTTGCTCATAAAGTGGACTTCAGTGGCGATTTCTTGGAAGCCTGCCTTCTCCAATCGCGCGATCAAATCATCCCGGATGTAGTGCTTGTAGTAGGGTTCGTGAAACGTTTCTTGGAAGCCTTCCATTGCGGGTTCTAGCTCTGGAGAGTCGCTCATCTGGATCGAGTCGCAGATGATGAAACTGCCGCCGGGTTGCAAAACTCTAAAGCTCTGTTCAATCACGTGCTGTCTGGCTTCGGGCGGTAGCTCATGGAACAAGAACACACAAGTGACGGCATGGAAGTGGTTGTCGCGGTAGGGCAGTTCCTCAGCGTTGGCTTGGGTCAGTTGCGGTAGTTCTCCCGGAAGCTCAGAGAGTAGCTGGTTGGCTTTGCGTAAGTAAGTCGGGGAAAGATCGGTGCCAAAAAGTGCCGCTTGGGGCAGCGTCGCTCGAATCATTCTTAGTGTGCGACCTGTGCCACAAGCCACATCTAGGACGCGAGCTTGCCAAGGAGCAACGTCTGGAAAAGTCTCCAAACTTCGCTTCAGGGGCGCTAGGATGCGTCGGCGCATGACATCGGCAGAGCCACCAAACAGAATTTCCACCTGTAAATCGTAGAGATTGGCCGACTGCTCACTCAGATAGCCATTGGTTTGATGGTGGAAATTTTGGAGGTAATAGTTGGGGTAGCGCTCTGTGTCGATGTTGGCGTCAAATTCCTGGTGCCGCTGCTGTTGCGATCGCTCCCAAATATCGGGCATTTCTAGCCAGAGCAGGGGGTAGTAGCGGAAGAAATCGGACCAAGGGCTATCAAACAATAGGCTCGCCGGATAAACCCCCCGCTCTGCATCCTGCCAATCTGTCTCCATCAGCTGACGCAACCGTTGCTGAATCTGGAACAGCAATTCTGGCTTCAGCGGTTGAGCGGCTTGAGGTTGATTTGGGTAGACCAGTCGAAACAGTTGGGTGTTTAGGGCTTTATGGGCCAAGCCAAAGACACTTTTACCCTGCTGAAAAGTTTCGTAAGCCAGTTTTGTGAGAACGTCAGCCATCGGAAGATGAGAGCGATGATTGCGATTTACTGTCTATTGTAAATAACTGTAACGAGAAAAACTCAATCTCTAATCAATCGCAAGAAGGAGATGCGGTGAGTTGCTGGGATGAGAGTTGTTGACGCGATCGCCTCCACCTCTAGCCAACAAAAAAGCCACCCCGAAAGGTGGCCAGCTCACTACCTAAGCGGTAGCTAAATAGACATCAAAAATTAGACATCGTAGTAGAGCGCGAACTCATAGGGGTGAGGACGTAAGCGCATGGGGTTGACTTCGTTGTCGAGCTTGTACTCGATCCAGGTGTTGATGAAGTCTTCGGTGAAGACACCACCCGCAGTGAGGAACTCGTGGTCTTCTTCCAGAGCCTTCAGGGCATCGAGCAGAGAGCCAGGGGTAGAAGGAATCTTCGCCAACTCTTCAGGGCTGAGGTCGTAGATGTCCACATCTAGAGGTGCACCGGGATCGATTTGGTTCTTGATCCCGTCGATACCCGCGCAAAGCATCGCTGCGAAAGCGAGGTAAGGGTTAGAGGTCGCGTCAGGGCAACGGAACTCCAAGCGCTTGGCTTTGGGGTTGGTGCCAGAGAGCGGAATCCGGATGGAAGCGGAGCGGTTCCCTTGGGAGTAAGCCAAGTTTACGGGTGCTTCAAACCCAGGTACCAAGCGCTTGTAGGAGTTGGTGGTGGGGTTGGTCAGCGCCAGTAGAGCGGGAGCGTGCTTCAAGATACCACCGATGTAGTGGAGCGCCATTTGGCTCAGGTTGGCGTAGCCGTCGCCCCAGAACAAAGGCTGGCCGTCTTTCCAGATGGACTGGTGAGTGTGCATCCCAGAACCGTTGTCGTTAAACAAAGGCTTGGGCATGAAGGTCACGGTTTTGCCGTAGCGCTTGGCGACGTTCTTGATCACATACTTGTAGGTCATCAAGTGGTCAGCGGCACGAATCAGGGTGTCGAAGCGGAAACCCAGTTCGCACTGACCGCCAGTGGCGACTTCGTGGTGGTGCTTCTCGATGGGGACACCGCACTCAGCCATCACCAACAGCATTTCGGTACGGATGTCTTGCAGGGTGTCGGTGGGGGCGACGGGGAAGTAGCCTTCTTTGTAGCGAGGCTTGTAACCCAGGTTGCCACCTTCTTCTTTGCGGCCAGAGTTCCAACGACCTTCGATGGAATCTACGTGGTAGTAGCCTTCGTGCTCGGTTTGGTTGAAGCGCACGTCATCGAAGATGAAGAACTCAGCTTCAGGACCGAGGAATGCGGTGTCGCCAATCCCGGTGGAGGTGAGGTAATCGATCGCCTTTTGAGCAATGGTCCGAGGACAACGGCTGTAGAATTCACCCGTCCGAGGCTCTTTGATGCTGCAAATCAAGCTCAGGGTAGGCTCGGCCATGAAGGGGTCGATCCAAGCCGTGTTGGGATCGGGCACCATCATCATGTCTGATTCGTTGATCGCCTTCCAACCCCGAATGCTGGAACCGTCGAAAGCAACACCATCTGTGAAGCTGCTCTCGTCAATTTGGTCGTAATAGAGCGTCAGGTGTTGCCAGGTTCCTGGCGTGTCAATGAATTTGAGATCAATCATCTTGATCTTTTCTTCTTTGATCCGATTCAAGATGTCTTGTGCAGTCGCCATGAATTACTCCTTAATGTCTGGGCAAATCTGAGGAAGGGAAGGTCTGCGAGCGATCGCGAAAGGTCAGCTAGCTGAATAGCTGGAGCACAACCTGATTCAGAACTGCACTGCCTCAACTGAGTCACAAGAGTTGGGCTGAGACATGAGCAGTCAGCCAAGCTCAAAGTTACTGGCAGTTGATCGGTGATCAGTCACAACTTTTACTGATGATTCCTGCGACTCGTTATTTCTAGAGGCGCTTGGCAGCTAGGCAATTTTTGCGGCGTCTTTTAGCACACACTCATCGGCAGGGTTGGTTACACCTGAATCATCCTAAAAATAGGGTTGGGGATATTTTGTATCCTTTGCTACCAAACTCTCTTGAAGCTTACCAAAATACGGACGAAATTAATCTTGTCGCTCCCCTCCTTCAGCCTTTCCTTCAAAAATGAAAAATTGTAGCGGAATTGACAGTTTTTCATTTTTAGGCTGAGTTGGTCCCTAAAATAGTATCAGAAGCTACCGTTCTATACTTTAAGCCAACTATGATTTTTGAAACTGATTTTAACCAACAAGAAGCGCTAAAGTATCGGCCAGGACA
>DATNPE010000255.1:0-5779 GCA_036703355.1 Allocoleopsis sp.
GCCCCAGTTGCCAAAATAATCGAATCCTTGAAGAAGCCGCCACCACACATTTGGTCTAACGTCTTCACCCCAGAAGAAACACGGACGTTGGAGGAGCGTTGCGTCAGTCGCATTGCGCCCAATGGGAAAATATTGATCCCCTGGTTGGTAATCGTAAATGGGTACTCCCCTTTCATGTGGGTCGTGCCCCGCAACTTCAAGATTTCGATGGTGCGCCGCCGTCTTTCCCCTTCTAAAACATTACGCACGATCGCTACGTTGTCAGAGACAAATTCTTCTACGCCGAACCGCGCCACAGGCCCATATTCTTCTACCCGCTCAGTCGTCATGATGGTCGTGGCTCCTACCTGTTTTAAGCGAGCCACTAGACGAAAAATTTCGCGTCGCACCACCGAAGCTGCATCATATTGCTGAAAAACAGCCGTCACAGAATCAATAGAAACCCGCCGAGCTTTGTACTTGCGAATGGCGTATTGAATGCGTTCAATTAAGGCTGAAAGATCGAAATTTCCAACTACATCTTGGCCTTCAGGATCGGGAGAAGCATCCAAAATAAAGAGCTTGCCATCATCAATGAGCTCTTGCAAATTCCAACCAAAGCTATAGGCATTTTTAATAATATCGGCAGGCGATTCTTCAAAGGTAACAAAGACGCCCGGTTCGTCAAATTGAGTGATGCCGTTATACAGAAATTGTACAGCTAACAAAGTTTTGCCAGTACCAGAAGTACCACTCACTAAAGTGGTTCTACCCACAGGAAGACCACCATGACTGATGTCATCGAAGCCTTCGATCATAGTGCGAATTTTTTTAACGCCTGCTGATTGCAAGTCTTCCTTCTGTTTGAGCTGATTATCTGGATTCATATTCCTTTATTAATTTTAGCTTTTGAAGCTAGGTCTAAAAATACTGTTCTTCTTGGAGAAATACAAAGACAACACAACCCAATCTCAAGCGTTACTCAAAGTTAGAATCGTCCTCCCGCAACTCATCGTACAAAAGATCTAAACCAATTAAAACTCGTTCGCGATCGGACAAATCTCCAATGATTTTACGGACTGGAGGGGGCAAAATTTTAGCCAGAGTAGGAGTCGCCAAAATTTTATCTTCTTCAGCCAATTGAGGATTTTTCAGAACATCAATTACCTTCAGGGCATAAACTCCTTGAAATTCTGTTTCCAGAATATTATTTAGAGTTTTCAGAGCTCGGATGGAGTTGGGAGTATTACCAGCGACATAGAGCTTGAGAATATAGGTTTTTTTCAAGGAACTCATGAATTTGGTCTACTCACTTCTAAGGCTCAGGCAACTTTATCTAAAGCGAATTTTCTAAAAACAGATGTAACTACTAGGATTCTCTAGGAATAGAGCGGCGATACATCTCGCACAGGTGAGCAATTGTATCAATTAAGGTGAGGCGATAGTCAAGTAAGATCTCATCACTCCGACCTTCCAGCTTCAACTGCTTTGAGAATTCATCAATTAACTCCATGTGAATTTCTACAATCTGAGAGACTGAAACATCAGCAAAAAATGCTGTATTAACAAAATCATCTATTTTTTGATTCAGTTGCTCATCTCCAGAAAAGTAAACCAGCACAATGTCGCTATAGTCTGACTTCAGTTTTCTCAAGAATTTTTGTTTCTCAGCAGCAGGCAAGTGGCGCAAAAAGTTTTTCGGGTCTCGCTTGTAATAAACTCCCAAATATCCCAAGCGCTCTTTTAATTTATCGGTCAAACGTCGCTGCTGTAGCATAAGGGAGTTTTGGCTGGTCAATTCAGCAATCAGGTCGGTAACAGGTTGGCGCTTGGGCGTGTGATCGGTGGGGGGCAGTTTTAAGAACTGAACGATCGCCTGGTTAATGAATTGCGCGATGTGAGGCAGCTCAGCGATCGGAACTTTTACAGTGGCAGTGTGGTAAGTTAAAGTTTCTATTTCGGTAACTTCACCACTCGCAGTGGCATCCCCATTCATCCTTTTGGCATCAGTGCTCAGCACTATGGCAGGCAGCAAAATAGCACGTTTCTGGAGCTGCTCCACCAATGAAGGTAGGTTGGAGCTCGATTGCAAGATGAGGCAATCGATCGGTTGGTGTTCTAGCTCAATGAAATTAAACAACTCTTCTTCGGAGCTGAATTGGGTAACTCTATAGCGATCGCCACTTAAGAGTGTAATGAGAGATTGAGCTAGGTCACCAGAATTCAGCAGAGTTGAAATTGACAGTTGAGGATACACAACCGTGGCAGCTTGAACTAAGTGGATAGGATTTACGACTAAGTCTTATTAATGACAATTACAAGCAATAAATCAACAAAGTTGAATAGTAATTTTTTAATTCAGGTAGGCATTGATCTTAACTAATCTTAACTCGAATTCTCACGACGACCGTAATCAATTGTAATTAGCTATTTTGTTGGACTTTTGTTGATAGCGTCATAATAAAGCAATACTGTCAGTACTGGGAGTTATAAGGCTCATAGAATCTCGGAACTTGACCCATCACTGATGCTAAATATTTATTAGGTGATAGCTTTGATCTACAGATAGTAGATTTATTCGGAATCGATCGGATCTCACCATTCGCTTCATCAATATAGACAGTGATTTGCTTGTGACTCGTTTACTGATTCAGTTTGCTGCTTTTGCTGCCAAGCCAACTCGTCGGAGCTAGTCTCCATTCGTTAATGCACACGACTCTTCTCAGTTCGTTCATGGAATCTGTGGCAATCTGTTCTCAGGCTGCTACCGTATCAGCGGTTTTGCACCTTTTGAGTCAGGTTAGCGATGAACGATTGGTGGTCGTGAATGAAAAAAAACAGCCCGTCGGCTTACTCAATTGGTCTGTTTTGGTGCCTTATTTAGGCTTGAAGCAGCTAGGAGACCCCGGAGAGGGTCAAGTTGCGATCGCAGCGCTGGATTTGCAGCAACCTCTGTCAGCAGTTGATTTACCTATTATTACGCCATTACTAACCTTACCTGCTGCTTGGAGCCTGAGTCAATTCGGGTCTTACTTACAGAGGTTAGAGCAGCCAGCCACAACTTGGGCTTTGGTGGATGCAGCAGGAGAGTTTCTGGGACTGCTTAATTATTCTCAGCTTTTGCAGGCGTTGTCGCCTCTATTCGCATCCAGTTCTGAAGCTGTTCTAGAGGAGCCCAAAACTCCTACAGACTCTCCTACAACCGCCAGCAAAACCAGCCGTGATCAAGCAAGAGCCGAGGACAGCCACCCTGATGGCAGCGGTCAACCGATCGCGCTCTTGATTCAAATCCTAGAGCATATTCCCTTGCCGCTCATGGTGCAGACTAGCCGTGGACGAGTGGTGCATCAAAATCAGTGCTGGCAACAACAACTGGGGGAGTTATCAGAGTTAGGTCGCTTAAAGCAAGCCGCTAGTACGATTCTGAACACCGAGACAGAACAACTCCAAGGCCCGCCCGTAGGAGCAGAGACGGCTCCAGACTACCCATCTCATAGCCCAGGTAGAGAGACTGGAGCGGTGCCGCAGTCCCCACCCCTGACAAGTATAACCAGACGTAGCCCCGACCCGTTCAGTGGGCAGCGATCGCGTTTCTCCTCACCCCAAGATCCTGCTAGTCAAACTCAGGCTTCCAGAGCTCGCAATGCAGTTGAGCGATCGCTATCCAAACAGCTCAATCAACAAATTGCCCGCCTGCGCTCGGATAGTTCAAAGCTACGGCAAACTCATCCCGGCGTTACTTTGCTCAACCAACAGCTCCTCTCAGCCAAAACTCAGTTACAAACGCCCCTGAGTTTACAGCAGGTAGCTTTTGCCAAAGAGTCTGTTAAGACTTCCACCGCCATGAGCGCCTCAGAGCAGCAAGCTGGTTTAGTTTCCTTCTTTGCTTCTGCGATCGCGCAATCCCATTGTCAAGTTGGCTCCGCCGCTGATTCTTGCATCTGTTCCTGTCCTACCGACGATGGTCAAGAGCGCATTTGGCAATTCAGTAAAACGCTGCTAGATTTCTCGCTTTGGGAAGCAGAAGGCTTAATTTCTCCTCCACCGCAGCCCCTCACTCAGCCTCCCACTCCCAACGTCACCTCAGCCTTTCAGCTAGCCGACTTAGGAGTCACTCGCACTAGCGACTTGTTTCCCCTGCCTGCTCCTGCATCTGCTGCTCAGCCCCAGGAAGCTTTGTGGTTGGTCTTGGCTCAGGATTATACCGAGCAACAACAGATCAATCGTACTTTAGCTGCCAAGAATGCCGATTTAGTCCAGCTCAACTTATTAAAAGATGAGTTTCTCGCTTGTATCAGCCATGAATTAAAAACGCCCTTGACTGCGGTTTTAGGCTTATCAAGCTTGCTAAAAGACCAAGTATTAGGTTCGCTGAATGAGCGTCAAGCTCGGTATGCTAGTTTGATTTACCAAAGCGGTCGGCACCTGATGACGGTGGTCAACAACATTTTAGATTTGACCCGCATGGAAACAGGTCAGCTTGAATTAACGCTCGGACCTGTCAGTATTCAGTCAATTTGCGATCGCGCTTTGGAGCAAGCGTATCAACTGCAATTTCCCGAAGAAAAACCCGCCGTGGAAAACATGGTCGAAATCTCCTCGACTGTGCCTTATCACTTAGAAATCGCCCCCGATTTAGACAGCATTGTGGCGGATGAAGTACGTTTGCGACAGATGCTCGTCAATCTGTTGTCCAATGCCATTAAGTTTACCGAAACCAGCGGTGCGGTCAGCCTGAAAGTTGCTCGCTGGGAAGGCTGGGTTGTCTTTACTGTCATTGATACAGGCATTGGCATTGCCACAGATAAACAGCACCTGATTTTTCAAAAGTTTCAGCAACTAGAAAACCCGCTGACTCGTCGGTTTGAAGGCACAGGCTTAGGGTTAGCGATTACGCAGCGCTTGGCGCGTTTACATGGCGGCGATGTCACCTTTGTTTCGAAGGAAGGGGAGGGTAGCCAATTTACCCTACTGCTGCCGCCGAGTCCGCCCCAGCCAACCTTGGGTGTGCCGCCTCCCCTCGACAAACTCAGCCCCAACCGTTTGGTCCTGATTGTGGAGTCAGTGGCTCAATTTATTGAGCATTTGCATGAGGAGCTGATCAGTTTAGGCTACCGAGTTGCGATCGCCCGTTCGGGTACGGAGGCGCTGGAGAAAGCTAGGCGTTTGCAACCCTGCATTATTTTTCTCAACCCTTTGCTACCGCTCCTCTCAGGCTGGGATGTACTCACCCTGTTGAAAGCAGACACAGAAACTCAACATATTCCTGTCGTCATCACTGCGACCAAAGCCGAGCAAGCTCAAGCGGCCCGTTATCATGCCGACGGCTTCCTCTGCTTACCCATCCAAAGCCAACCGCTGCAGCATCACTTGGCTCACTTAACCACGACTGCAGTGAAGTCAGGGGCGATCGCCAGCTCCGCTCGCAGCTTAATGGTGTTATACCTTAGTAGCTCTGAAGCAGCCCCCTCCCCTGACTTGAGCCAGGACGACAATGGGCAAGCCGCTGCCCTGGGATCTCCTGCATCCTCAGCAGCAGATGATTTTTGGTTAGCTTCTGGGGTGATCAGTAGCCTCAGCGTCCTGCTTCAGCAACATCATCACCGCATCTTAGAAGCAGATGACTTAGAACAAGCTGATTTGTTAGCCCGGGTTTGGCGACCTGATGTGCTCTTGATCGACCCAGGTATGCCTAACTTAACCAGTTACTTTCAAGAATTGTCCCAACATACTTTTTTAGCAGCTCTCCCCATCATCACCCTTACCAAAACTGCCACCCAGGCAGCGAACCAGATTTCCG
>DATNPE010000256.1:0-7487 GCA_036703355.1 Allocoleopsis sp.
TAAACGGCTGACATTGGCCTGATAGATTAGCCACCAGGAGATCACCCCAAACCCCACTAGCGCACTACCTGCTAACAAAGCGGACAATAGCGCCACCCGCAACCGAAAGGAACGCATTAGGATTCCGCCTCAGGTTGCCGAAACCGATAACCTACACCCCGGATACTTTCAATCCAACCCGCTCCCCCAATGGAATCTATCTTTTTTCGCATCCGTTGCACACAGACATCTACCACATTGGTATTCGGGTTAAAGTCATAGCCCCAGATATGTTCTAGGATTTGCGTGCGCGTGAACACTCGTCCGGGCGATCGCATTAGGTATTCCAGCAGATTAAATTCGCGCGTTGTCAGTTCTACCACCTGTTGATTGCAAGTCACTTCTCGCAGAATCCGATCGAGCTTGATTGGCCCTACGGAAAGGATATTCTGGCGATCGCCCACGCTGCGGCGGATCACGGCATGAATCCGAGCTACTAGTTCCTCAACAAAAAAAGGTTTTGCCAAGTAGTCATCGGCTCCCAGGTTCAGCCCTTCAATGCGGTCATCGAGTTCGTTCCGGGCGGTCAACAGAATCACTGGCGTATTTTGGCCTCGGCGACGCAAATGTTTGAGGATCGACAGCCCATCTTTTCCGGGCACCATAATGTCTAGGACAATCGCATCATATTCATTGTCGATGGCGCGATCGTATCCCTCATTGCCGTTGTCGCAGTAGTCCACGACAAATCCTTGTTCCTTCAACCCAGCCCGGACAAAGTTGGCAATCTTCGCTTCATCTTCGACCAACAGAATATACATGCGATCGCTGGTCCCCCTCACGTTCAATTCTGACTAAGGCTTGGTTAGAACCGTATCTTTATTGTCGCTTGCGATGCAGGCATTCGACCCCGAACTCAAATTACAAAACTGTAATGCAGGTGCAGGGTGAATTGTTATTTTGGTCGCGCTTAATCAAAACATAGACCACTTTCCCCACTGATTGAGAAACCCACTTGCCATGAAAACCTATCTACTACCCTTGATTACTGTTCCTGTACTCATCGCCACCTTGGGTTGTGTTGCAGTCAATAAAACTGTCGCGCAATCAGCAAATCGTTTGGCTCAAGCCACTTCCCAGCCCCCTCAACCCCCAACAGGACAGCCACAAGAGGGGCATAGACATCGCGGTCCAGATTTTGCTGCCGCCGCTCAAAAGTTGGAGATCTCGGAAGCAACGCTGAAGAATGCTTTGGGCGTGCCAGCCAATCCTCCTGCACCCGGAACCCAAGGCCAACGTCCCCCTCGCCCAGACTTTAAGGCCGCCGCTGCTAAACTAGGAATTACCGAGGAGCAACTGGTGAATGCCCTGGGAGTTCCCCCCCATCCGCCTAGACCAAACTTTGCCGCTGCAGCTCAGAAGTTGGGTGTCACCGAGGCGAACTTAAAGGCAGCTTTAGGTGTCCCTGCTAATCCTCCCAGTCCTGGCACCCAAGGACAACGTCCCCCTCGTCCAGATTTCCAAGCTGCTGCCGCCAAATTAGGTGTGACTGAAGCACAACTGGTGGATGCTCTGGGAGTCCCCCCTCGCCCACCTCAAAACGGCAACCAGCCTAACGGATCTCGTTCCCCTCAGTAATCTGTCATTTAGGCGTAACTTAGGGGCAAAGCAGTCAGCCTTAGGGCCAAACATTAGAATCTAGATGCTAATCTGACTGTTTTGCCCAATGCAAAGTCACCGCCACCTACCAGCCACGCACCCATTCCGGACAAAAGCCCAAATTTGTGACAACGCACCAGACATAAAAATGTCATGAAACAGAGTCGTATTAAAAGAATCAGAGCAGTTTCGATGCTGAAACGACGGCAGATCTTGGGATTTCTAGGTGGAGTCACTGCTGTCTCTCTGGTCGGTTGTTTGCGGGAGCAGTCTGCCTCTGGCAAACCACCAGGTACATCTACTGCACCCACTCAAACACCAAGCCCAGGGGCGATCGCCTCAACGCCTGCCTGTGTCGTTAAACCCCAACAAACCGAAGGCCCCTACTTTGTCGATGAAAAGCTGAACCGTGCTGATATCCGCTCAGATCCCTCCAATGGTGCTGTGAAGCAGGGGGTTCCCTTACGCTTAATCTTGCAGGTCTCTCAAATTGCAGGCTCTGCTTGTCAGCCACTAGCAGGGGCAGCGGTAGACATTTGGCATTGTGATGCAGCAGGCGCTTATTCTGATGTCAGAGACCGTGGTTCCAGTACGGTGGGCCAAAAGTTCCTGCGGGGTTATCAGGTAACAGATGCCAACGGTAGGGTTGAGTTTGTTACCATTTATCCTGGCTGGTATCCCGGTAGAACGGTGCATATCCACTTCAAGATCCGCACTGATGCTGCATCTCAACAGGGGTATGAGTTTATCTCACAGCTTTATTTCGATGACACCCTCACAGATCAAGTTCATGCCAAGTCTCCTTATGTAGCTCAAGGACAGCGCAACACAAGGAACGATCGCGATGGCATCTTCCAAGATGGTGGAGAACAACTGATGCTCCAGCTAGCCCCAGAAGGTGTAGGTTACATAGGCAGATTCAGCCTGGGATTGGAAACAACTTGAATCTTGAATCTTTAGTCCTAGTGGATGGATTACAATTTCTCTTTTATCATCCGCTAGGACTAAAGTTTTGCAACTCTTCTACTACTCCTTTTTTTGCAAGAACAAGTTGAAGCATGGCTGCGTGTAGGAACATTCTGAATGAAAGTGCTGATTAGACCTTAGAATGCTAAGCATCTGAATCAGGAATTTGTCCTAGTGGATAGCGATTCAAACGCCTCACCCCTCCTCTTAGCCGCGATCGCCTTAGCGGATCACCTATCTCTCAACGAGCAAAAACAACTAGCCATTCATCTTCTGCAACGATTGGCTGAGGCTCAAGTATCCATTGAAACTTTGGTCCTAGTGGATAAACAGCTTATTGATCCGCTAGGACCAACTTCTTTAGTGGCAGCGGGGTGGAAACAAGAGAAGCGAGTGGTGAAGGAGCGAGATAGCGGCGTGATCGATACTTATATTGAATATTGGTTTAACTGTGAGATCTGGAGTCACAAAACAGGAGAATGGAAACATAAATCTTGTTATGTTTGCCAGCATCCCGAAGGGCGATCGCCCAGCTCTAGTGCAGCCCGCAAGCTGGAACTGTTGAATCGCCAAATTGCTAATAAGCGCCCTTACTGGGAAACGATGCAATTACTCAATCAGCAACGCAAGCTAGAACAGTGGCAAGCGGATTTGTAATCTACTTTTGATCTATCTTGGCTTGCAGCTTGCCAGCCTCTAAACATTTAGAAGTGCTCGGAGCTGTTTTTGATGTTTGGGTTGGATAGCGCGTTCCCCCTTGATCCAGCGAGTAATTAGCGATCGATCCACTCCTAATTTCTTTGCCAACAGCGCTTTCGACCAACCTATTCCTTCTAATGCAACTGCTAGATCTGAGCCTGTCAGCCCTCGCGATCGCTTTAAGGTAGCCTGCGTTGGAATCAGAGGTTCGGGTTCTTCATTCGATTTAGCTACCCAAGCAGCTCTTAACTTCTCCTGAATTAAAATAGTTGGTTGAATTGTAATACCTGCTTTTAACCAAATGGATAGCCAATTGCGTGGACGCAGTTTAGATTGCTTAGAGTTGCTGCTCATGCCCCAAGCTGGCCGAATACAGTCTGGGTAAGTTTCTGGGTCAAACTCAATTTGCCATCCCAGTTCATGCAAGGTGAGTAAGGCACTATTCCACTGACTAATTAAGGTGTTGCGCCGTTGTTTGTTCGTTTGCAACGCCATCATTAAATCTTTGGGTTCTAATCGCTCCAGTAACATCCCGACTTCATAGCGACCATCGGGTCGGATGCGGCTCATGATGGTGAGCAGGATAGCAAGTTTTGACGCCAGTCGTTGTCGATAGGGGTTGATCTGTAAAGTGCTTTTAGCCAGATACCCATATTGGCAAAGGGCTTGTTTACCGCCACTAAAATCTTTGGTGTTGAGGAATTTTTCAGTCCAACTTCCAGGGCGCACCTTGATATACAGCTCATCAGGTTCTCCTGCTTCGTATTGAAGTGAACCAGGCTGTTCTGCATCTACTGTTAATGCCAGTTGGCCTACATATTCCAGCTCTTCTAATAGCCACATGGGGCCTCTAGCCACGTTGTAGCGATTGGCTCCTACGTTGATATTGCTAATCAAGACAGAGAGGCTACAAACCAGCTCAACTAAATGTCCCACTTTCTTGAGTTTTTGGCTTAAGGTGATATCTGTGCGTTTATCCCAACCAAATAACTCAATTAGGTCGGTTCCTCGGAGCCGAATCTGTTGTTCCCAGGGCTGTTCGGAATCTGTGGCGTAGGAAGAAAAAATTAGCAGCACATAAGCTGCTTCTGGCCCAAACTGCTGAATAATCTCCCAGGCTGCTTTGCCTGGAACTAGCTCAATTTGACGATTTGAGGGGCTTTGACGAACGATATTGTGTTGGATAAATCCTTCTCCAACTAGCTTCTTCCAGTAGGGATATTCTCCATCTTCCCACTGATTGTTGATTAGTGCCTGTGCCCCTGTCAAAATCGGATAACCTGTTGCTACTCGTTCAATTTCTTCTTCTTGAAATAAACCTGGATCGATGACAAAGGTTTCAGTGGATCGAATTCCTAGTAGCTTCTCAACCTCTCCCACTGAGAACCCGGAGAGGTCGAGACTGCCCAGCCATTCGCTAGCCGTGTAGAAGCCACAAGCACTGACGACGATCGCCTCTTGCCAAGCTTCTTCCTCAGTCAGAGCGGAGTCGCTTTCAATAGCTAGCATACCCGGAATTGAGCATTCTACTGGCATCCGTCCTTCCAACTGCCACTGGTCTAATCGGGTCAAAATCCAATTGGTTCTCTGAATCCAGAACTCTTCTTCTCTCAAAACAGTTCTAAACAGTTTCTCTAATCGGGCGATCGCGGGTTTTTGTAAGGCTCCAATTTTTTCAGTTTCGTTGTAGAGGTTGATTAAATCAGTGTTGCTCTTGTGTTTAGAGCGTATTTGACGTAATCGATGTTGATTAATTCCAGTGGCAACATTCACCAACACTAAGTTGAGGAACGATCGCCCCTGGCGTAGCTTGTCAGCATACTCCTGTACTCGGCTTGTCTCTATTCTGGGACTAGAGCTAAGCACACGGCTAGTTTCTTGCCAGACGACGGTGCTGTTTCCAGAACCAATGTCTTCTTCGTGGTTGGCTACGCTCATGGGCATGACTTCACTGAGTGTCAACATCCATGTAAAACCTCATCAGTATACCTGTAGAGTAAATTGCCTTGGCGATCGCCTCCACTGCTTGCCAAAGTTGTCAACAAAATTGATTCAAGCCGTTGTAATTCTCAAGCCTTTAAAGACGCTAGAACCTTTGTGGCACAAAACTTCTAGCTTTTAAGCAAGTTGACAAGATTGTTGCCAAAAACTCTAGAATCCCCGGACCTTCTCTCTAGAATCCCCCGACCAACAAGCTTGATCCCGCTGCGATCGCATACCACCTTCAATGTTTTGATGGCTCAAATGCTTGCTAATTCGATCGCTTGGCCTTGATTTAACAGCTCAGAACCGCCTGAAGTTCTAAATTTTCTTCATAAAACTTTACGCTTAGTTCATTGTTGACAGTGTTGCCAAAAACTCTAGAATCCCCCGACCAACGCTTTCAATATTCGGCGATCGCCGCTCTAGGAGCTTAATTTGCTGGGTTTGTTGCTTCTAACAATTGTTGACAGTGTTGCCAAAAACTCTAGAATCCCCCGACCAACGGTTATGGAAACATAAGGAATTGTTGACAGTGTTGCCAAAAACTCTAGAATCCCCCGACCAACGTTGTCAGCGATCTCTTTTGAAGTGGGCTGGGCGATCGTTAAGACGGTGTTGACAGTGTTGCCAAAAACTCTAGAATCCCCCGACGAAGGGCTCTAGAATCCCCCGACCAAAATTTCTTTGAAAAATTTTGTATCTTGTTCAGCCGATTCTCTGGAATCCTGATTCTGACTTTGATTGAGGGGCGATCGCGGTGGTCTGTTTTGCCTCGGAGAGTTGTTGACAAACGCCAGATCCCCAAAAAACGCATGTTATATGTGCTCTATTCAAAAATTTTGTCACAGAGCAATTTGGTATGCAGCTTCAGAACTCCCTACGTTTTGAGGGGGTGCGTGAGTGGGGTAGCGAATTTTTGTCGCTCTTTCCTCACCGCTTTGACTACATCTATGCCCACCATCCCGCAGTTCAGGCGTCACCTGTATGGCAAACCGAGAGTCGTCACCCTTTGTCAGATCGCCTAATCCAGCAGGGATCGTATTTGTATGGCGTGCGTTTTGGAGCTGAGACTTGCTACTGTCTCTTGGATATTGATGTGGGCAGTCGCTATCACCCCCTGCAAGATCCTTTTGCAATTTCTCGAATTTTGGCTGTTCTTGAGTCTTTAGGGTTAGTGAGCTATCTCGCTTGCACTTCTAGCTACAGTGGCGGTTTACATCTTTACTTTCCCTTTGAGCAGCCTCAGAAGACTTGGCAAGTGGCGATCGCCCTGCAAGCTTTGCTAGAACAAGGCGGGTTTAGACCCACCCTGGGTCAACTCGAAATTTTTCCTAATCCTAAGCTTTACAGCAGTGATGGCACCCCCAGTCTCTACGCTGCCCATCGACTACCACTGCAAACGGGTTCTTATTTGCTTGACAGCAGTTGGCAACCTGTTTATTCCGGTCAGGAGAGCTTTGTTCGCCAGTGGCGTTTGGCTCAGAGCCGTAACCAGCTAGATGTTGTGGTTTTGCAGCAGGTGCTTAAGACGGTACATCGCCAGAGATATCACCTTTCTGGTAAAGCTGATAAGTTTCTCAATGACCTCAATGCTGAAATTGAACTCGGTTGGACAGGCCGAGGCCAGACGAATTACCTTTTAGGCCGCATTGCCCTGCGGAGTTATGTGTTTGGTCATCTTCTTTATGCCTCTCAGCCCCTGGAGGGTAAGGCTTTAGTCGATGACATTGTGCAAACAGCTAAGTCTCTACCGGGCTATCAGGAGTGGTGTCAACATCAACACGAGATTACGAAGCGAGCTGAGGAATGGGCACTTTGTGTTGAGAACAGCCGCTACTTTCACTGTGGCCAAGGCCAACGGCTTACAGCTGCTGGCAATCCCAAGCATCGGACCGATGTTGAGATGGTTCCTAACTGGAATCAAAAACAACAGGAATCCGCTCGTGAACGTATCAGAGGAGCGATCGCGGATCTGCTCAACCATAACCAGTTACCCAGCGGTACCACAGTCCGCTTTAACGCCTTAGTCAGCTATGGCATTGGTGGCAGTACTCTCTATCGCCATCGTGACCTCTGGCATCCTGCTTACCTTGTGGAAAACCCCCCAGACCCCCCTGCTTCATTCGATGTATCAAGTGCGGATTGCAATAAGGTGGCATCCGCACTTGATAACTCTACAAGCTTGTTAGAGGGGAATGGCC
>DATNPE010000257.1:0-3911 GCA_036703355.1 Allocoleopsis sp.
AGGTTGTGGTTCCATCAGCATTGAGTGGATGCGGAGCCATCCTCGGTGCCGCGCGATCGCCATTGAGCAGCATGCCACTCGTCTCCAGTACATCGCGGACAACGCCACCGCTTTAGGCACCCCTCAGCTCAAAATTGTGGCGGGTACTGCCCCCGAAGCCCTCCGCGATTTGCCAGAACCCGATGCCATTTTTATTGGCGGTGGCTTGACGACTCCCGATCTCCTGACGACTTGCTGGCGATCGCTACGTCCCGGCGGTCGTTTGGTTGCCAATGCCGTCACGGTAGAAGGTGAGCAAATGCTGTTCCAATGGCAGCAGGAATTGGGTGGTGAACTGACCCGCCTAGCCATCCAACGCGCCGAGCCTGTGGGTAAATTTCTCGGCTGGAAGGCCTTGGCTCCGGTGACGCAGTGGGTGGTGGTCAAACACTAGATATCTACCGAGGCAGACCTCTCCCCAAAACCCTCTCCGACGCGGCGAGGGGCTTTGAATTCTCCTCTTCCCTAGTAGGAGCTGAGGGTTAGGTCAAGATCTCCTAAATGTTGTTAATCCAAGCCAAAGCATCCTCCACGCTTTCAACGCGATCGCCCTTGGGAACCGGAGGACGCTGCACCATCACCACAGGAAGCCCTAATTCGCGGGCAGCAACGATTTTGGCATAGGTGGCATCTCCGCCACTGTTCTTACTGACGATCACCTCAATGTGGTACTTCTGGAGGAGCGATCGCTCTGTCTGCAAGTCAAAAGGGCCTCGCTCCAGTAGTAGTTCTCCAGGTGGTAAGGAAGCGTCGGGTGCTGGAGAGTCAACCATACGCATCAGAAACCAAAGGTTTTGGAGAGCCGCAAAAGTCGCGAGTTCTTGCCGCCCAATCGTCAGGAAGATCCGTTGACCTAAGTTAGGCAGGATCGTAACAGCCGCTTCATTGCTCGCTACCTCGATCCAGCGATCGCCTGGCATGGGCTGCCAAGTAGGCCGCATTAGCATCAAGTGGGGAATCTTGCTCTCTATGGCTGCGGCAACTGCATTGAATGAGATCTGCGCTGCGAAAGGATGAGTCGCATCAATGAGCACATCAATTTGTTGCTTCTGTAAATACTCCGTGAGTCCTGCGATGCCACCAAATCCACCCATCCGCATCTTGATGTCTCTACCAGAAGATAGGTCTATGGGCTGACGAGTTCGACCTGCTAGAGACATGATAATTTCTACCTCTGGTAAGGTAGAGGCTCTCGCTGCTAGTGCTGTTGCCTCACTTGTTCCACCTAAGATTAAAACTCGTCTTCGTTTGGTCAATTCGTCAAACTCTATCTAGGGAATGGTTTGGCTAAGCAGTCTGATGCAGTAGAAATAATATGTTTGATTCTGTAGGAATTGTATTCTATGAAACTAAACTATATTACCAAGTCTCTTTCCACCTTGGGCCGCTGGGTTGCTACCGCTCTATTTTGTGTCTCCGCGATCGCGCTTGTTTGGCAAGGTGCCTTTATCTCCAATACAAGTGCAATGGCTGCTCCCACAGCCACTTTAATCGCCACCACCAATACAGGTGAGCAAGTTAAAAAAGAAAACAAGGGCTTTGTGCGCGATGCGGCTGAGAAAGTAAAGGAAACCGCCAACAAGAACGCCAGCCGCGTTGAAGATGCAACCGATGGCAGTGCCAACCCCATTCAGCGCAAGGCCCAGAGAGACGCGGCTCGGGTTGAAAAGAGAGCCGACGAAGACGCTGCTCGGACTCAAAAAGCGATCGACAACAACGTCAATGCAGTGGAACGCGCTGTAGATAGCATCAAAGATGCATTTGGTGGCTAAAGGATATCGCCAAGCTACCGCTTGAGCAAGTGAATCACGATTAGAAACATAATTTACAGCGATCGCCACCCAGTTTTCTGAACGGCGATCGTTGTTCTGTTGGGTACCAAGCGCCACACTTCACCAACCACCCTCAGCACCCAGCACTACGCGCTACGCGCACGCTTCGCGAACAGCACTCAGCACTCTCCCCTAAACCCACTGCAAACCTAAATCCGGATCAGGACATTTGGGCAACTGTTTACAGATAAAAGCCAAGACATAAATTGAGTCGTCTTGGGGTTGAGGCTGGGTGACCGGAGGAGCTTGGTTGGTAGGTGTCTCTTGAGGTGAAGTTGGGAGACGCTCGAAACTAGCCTCTTCTAGGCGTTCAAAGCGATGACGCAATACTTCCTGGGAGATAATCGGTGGAGTTTCATGAATCTGGATATCACTCCATCTTGCCGTGTCGCGAGGCAAATAACTGGCCGATCGCGGAGCCTGCATCGGTTGCATACGGCTGGGTTTTATCCGAATTTGATCGATCAAGATCTGCTTGCTGAGATTGGGCTTGAGCTGAGCTTGGTCAGCCAAAATCGTTTTTTGAGGCGGTGGAACAGGCTGGGGCACCTCTTGAAAAACCTTTGGATCTATTTGGGCGATCGCCGAGAACTTAAAGTCATTTTTGGTGGAGGGCGGTGAAGTCGTTTTCGCCTTGGGCGTAATCACTAACTTGCGAGCAAAGACCAGAGCAGTCACATAAGCAGGGCAAACTCCACTCGGCGGAGTGGCACCGTTACAAAGCACACGACCATCTGGAAAGCGCCAGAAGCGGGTTTTGAACACATCTGAGTTAAACCAAGGACGGAGAACGGTCGCTGAGCTAAACTCAAAGGTGAGAGAGGCAATGGATGCATTCGTCACCCCTAAACGCGATCGCAATTCCGCAGGAGCTTCGGCCACCAAGGCATTGACTTCTGCTTCCGTTAGCTTGAAAGACTGCCAAGCGCCTTCTGCCAGCGCATTACTGGGAGAGAAACTACTACTCAGCGCAGAAGAGAGATCGACCGCACTAGTCACTGTATCTATTTCAGCAATGAATAAATTCCGCCATTCTTGGATCGTGGCGACAGGCGATCGCGCGCCTAGGGAGACAAATTTAGCTTGGGCAGCTTCTACTTCATTCTTGTAGCCATCGACTATCCACTGACTGAGGCGATCGCTGATCTGTGCCCGTAGTGTTGGTTCTTCAATATCCTGCCATCTCTGTTTCTCTGCGGCATCAGTGCTATAAAGTGCCGTGGACTTTGCCGCTGCATATTGTTCTTGAGCCACGATCCAAGCATCTTTGTAGCGTTTGTAAGTCGTAAAAACAGGACTATCGCTGCGGGTGCCATCTTCGTGGGGAATAAACAGATAGCGTAGAGCATTTTGATAGGCAACTTCTTCTGCGGCATTGCGCGTCGAGTCGGCAAAAGTTGCTTCTTTCAAGATGCTATCGTAGACATCCCAGAGATACTGAGCACCCGTGGGCAGCCAAGCATCTCCTCTAGGAATTTGATTCACCAGGGTAGAAAATTTTTGCAGATTTTCCAGGTTCTTTTCAGCTTGGAAATCCAACTGCTGCTTGGTGTAGGGAAGGGGTGTAACCGGAAAGCTGAGAAAGGTTTGGTCATTGCCAAACACCTTCTTGGCTTTAGCCATCAGTGCCAATTGCGTTGCCGCATCCATAAATTCTATGACTCCTAAATGCTGATTTCTCGAAATAAGTGCTCAAAAACTGGTGGTAGGGCGAGCTTGGCCCACCCTACGCTGCGATCGCCATCTATATCACTGATGAATTTGCCGATCAGATGAATAGATCAGTGAGCTATACCCAGTTCGTAATCGTGGCAAGAGGGTCAGGAGATTTGGGGAAGATATGGCACTTGTAGCCAATTACCTGAGCGCCCGGTACATTCATCGTTTGAGTGGCGGAATCATAGTGATAACTAGAAGAACGGCGACCACTGCTAGAACTTTGAGCATGAGAACCGCCCAGATGGAACGGTCCCAAGGAGAGAAAACCACCGCCACTGGCCGATGAGCTTTCATAGCTACGCAGCAGATCTTCAAAACCAC
>DATNPE010000258.1:0-3707 GCA_036703355.1 Allocoleopsis sp.
GTTGTTGCATCATCCAGACCGCTATCCGTTTTCACCCTACTTAGCAATCGTAGAAGCTGATGATCAGGTCGTGGCTGTGGCGATACGCACCCCTCCACGTAAGCTAGTCTTGTCTAAGATGGCTGATTTGCAAGCGGCTGAACTGATTGCTCAAGATGTTTTGCAGCACCAAAAGACCTTACCCGGAGTGCTGAGCTTAGTGGCGGAGGCGCAAGCTTTTGTCTCTGCTTGGGAAGCGTTAACCCAGCAACCTTACAAAGTCGCTCTTGATCTCCGTGTGCATCAACTTCAAACTGTGCAGCCTGTCGCCAAAGCAGAAGGATGTTTACGGCAAGCTACAGAGGGCGATCGCGACCTTTTGGTGCAATGGAACCATGATTTCATGATGGAGGCCTTTGGGACGCTAGAAGAAGACCCGGAAAAAACGACGGAACGTCAAATCCAGCGAGGTGTGGCTTATCTCTGGCAAGATCACACGCCTGTCTCAATGGTTTGTGGTCGTCCTGCAACTCCCAATGGCGCAACCCTTGGACCTGTTTATACCCCACCTGAATATCGCAGAAAAGGATACGCAACAGCTTGTGTTGCTGCCCTCAGTCAGCAACTTCTGGATCAGGGATGTCACTCCTGTTTCCTGTTCACAGACTTAGCCAATCCCACCTCAAATCACATTTATCAGATGATTGGCTATCAACCTGTGACAGATTGGCGAGATTACTTATTTACAGATGTTTAGGTGAGATTTTGCGAAGTGGACAAGGAGGCGATCGCTGTTCTGGTCGCCACGACTCTTTTCTGTGGTTTGTCAAGCAGTCGTTACCTTTGTTACTTCTAAAGATTGCAAAACCTCACAAAAACGTTAAGAGATCTTGTGATTTAACTCGTTAAATAGTGAAAGCAATTGATTTCTTTAGTTGGTTATGTTAAACAACAAGGATAGACTGTATGCCAGCGTGTGTTCTAATTCGGTAAGTTCCTGTTTATACTCGTACTTTATTAAGGGTGCCACCAGCTACCAAGGTAAACTAGCAAGATAGATAGGCAGATAAAGGTAACTCGGCAAGGTTGAGCGGGAATAATAGGCTCATCATCACAGAAGCCTAATGGCTCAGAGGCTCGGCGTTTTAGCTGAGCTTTTTTTGTGCTTAGAAAACGAAAAATATTGTTGCAGCGATCGCAATTCAGAACTGATTAAATCATGGACTGCATGACTTTCTAGTAGCTTCACGGTAAGGTATGTTCTTTAACAACCCAGCGTCCAGGTAGCAATTTTTGGCTAGCTTGAGTGAAAAATGCGCCGGAAATGGGGATTCTAAAAAAGAACTTCTAAGGCTTAGACAATGCTGAGATTCTTCTGTCTAACTGCTGTATTAGCTGCTGCTCTGTCGCCGTTGTTACCCCGTTTCACAACTGCGGCGATCGCCCAGGAGTTAGATGGTTGTTACATGCTTAATCCTGCTGGCCGAGCGATCGACTTGTCGAAGCTTTGTGGGAATCCTGCCGCTGGCAATACAACAACTCCAGGTGGCACCTTATCCACTGTCACCAGAACCGATGCTTTACCCGGTGGGCAGGTGTTCCAAGCTAGAATTTTGCGACGTGAAGCTGGGACTCCAATTATCGCAGTCACCTTCAATGGCAGCCAAACCTTTGAAATGATTGTCGATACAGGCGCGAGTGGCACCGTGGTTACTCGGCAGATGGCCGCTGCCATGAGATTGGTACCAGTTGGTAAATTAAAGTTCGATACTGCCAGTGCTAAAGGCATTGAACTGTCCTTAGGCAAAGTTCACACAATGGAAGTCAATGGAGCCACAGCCCAAGGATTGCTAGTGGCGATCGCTGGCCCTGAGCTAGAAACAGGCTTGCTCGGTCATGACTTTTTCGGCAAGTACGACATCACGATCAAACGAGACGTGGTTGAGTTTCGGGTGCGGTAGACAGCACCTGCCAAGATAACAAGGAGAATAAGCCTGCATATTTCTTGAGGTCACGACCTAAGAACCATTGTTAGTTCAACAGGTTGTCCTCAGGAGGCAGCAATGCCCGCCCCATTTCCCCCACTGGTCGTTGCCGCTCTACTGATTCTTGAAACTCTAGTAGCTCCTCACCAAATTGCTCAAGCTGCTCCAGCAGATTTCGAGCCAGCGACTGGGATCACTCATGTATCTACTGACTCAATGCTTGACGCTCATCTACTCCTGGCTAAAAAACTTCCAGGTCGCCGTCAAGGAGCAGGAACCCGCTAAGAACCCTGGTACTGAATCCGATAGATTCGGCCATTCGCTTCTTCTGTCACTAACAAGCTGCCATCGGGTAGCACTAGCAGCCCCACCGGGCGGCCCCAAGTCGTCGGTCCATTTGGATCAATGAGAAATCCAGTGAGAAAGTCTTCGTAATATCCCTCCGCACGACCCTGGGCATTGAAGGGAACAAAAACCACTTTGTACCCTGTGCCCTGGTTCCGATTCCAAGAACCTCGAAAGGCCACAAAAGCACCATTGCGATATCTCTGAGGAAACGTGTTGCCATCATAGAATTGCAGCCCTAAAGCCGCCGAGTGGGCTTGAAACAGCACATCAGGAGTCCGAGTTTGCGCCGCTAGTTCGGGGCGATCGCTTTTACCACCAGGGGCATGGCGAGGATCAAGCAAGTTAGGCGCTAGGTAAGCGTAGGGCCAGCCATAAAATTCACCCGCCTGCACTTGAGTCAGATAGTCGGGCACCAAATCGTCACCCAAGCCATCTCGCTCGTTGACCGTGGTATGTAGCGCCCCTGTCACTGGGTGAAAATCCAGCCCGACTGGGTTACGCAAACCGTAGGCAAAGGTTTGTGGGTTTGAGCCATCGAGGTTCATCACTTGCACAGAAGCACGGGGGAGCGGCTCCGTATCGGCATTGCTTTCCGAACCTACTGAGACATACAGCTTTTGCTGGTCTGGGGAGACCACTACGTTGCGGGTCCAATGTTGGTTGTAACCTTCCCCTGGCAGTTGAGCAATTCGTTGACCTTGGCCTCTGAGTTGGTCTTGACCTGGTTGATAAGGAAACCGGAGTACTGCATTGGTGTTGCCTAGGAAGAAAGAACCGGGCGCAAAAGCCATTCCTAACGGCAAAAACAAGCCATTGCTGGGTCCCGCAAAAGTTTTTTTGACATCAGCCACCCCATCCCCATTGGTGTCGCGAAGCAGGCGAATGCGATTTTGTCGAGTCTCCGTGACTAAGACATCGCCGTTGGGAGTCAAAGCGAGCCAGCGCGGTCTGTCCATGCCCTCCGCAAAGACATTGACCGTAAAGCCATTGGGCACTCGTAACACTGGATTGCTAGGAATAGCTACCACATTTGGGCCTTTGGAAGCACTATTCGTGGCATAAGGCTGCGGCAAGTCGGTCACGCTTAAGCGGATAGGCGTGGGGTTCAGTGGTTCTGTAGGGACTAAGTTCTTTGGTGGTTGGGCCTGCGCCGTCAACTGTTTTGGGGAGGCTGGAGCTGGAGCCACCGGAGCCTCAATCGCAGCAGATGCATTGGGCTGCGATCGCTCTGGCAATGTCGTAGCCACTTGACTACAACCCGTGACAGTCGCCAACAGTAGCGCTAACGATAGCCAAGGAGCAGGGCTGGGGGGCATCAACTGAGGTACAGGCATAGTAAGACTTTCAATCTAATGCGCTCAAGGTCAACAGCAGCTTGTAGCAAGGTAGCGGCAG
>DATNPE010000259.1:0-8599 GCA_036703355.1 Allocoleopsis sp.
GGCTTTGAGCAAATCCCAAGCAGTTTTGTCTGGTGCTAGTTGCCCAATCACGTTGCTGACAATGTGCATGACGTGAGAGTAGCGCTCAATCACCATCAACTCATCTACCTTGACGGTGCCGCTTTGGCAAACACGCCCCAAGTCGTTACGGCCCAAATCCACCAGCATCACGTGCTCGGCAATTTCTTTCGGGTCTTGCAGCAAGTCTTGGGCGAAAGCGGCATCTTCGGTTGGGGTTTTGCCCCGTGGACGAGTGCCCGCGATCGGTCTTACGGTGGCAGTCAGCGGGCCATGAGGATCACTGGTATGTTCGGCTTTGACCATGACCTCCGGACTGGAGCCAATAATTTGCCAGTCTTGGAAGTGGAAGTAAGCCATGTAGGGCGAAGGGTTGATCAGGCGCAGAGAGCGGTACAGAGCAAAGGGGTCGCCGCTGTATTCGGTGGACAGCCGCTGCGAAATCACCACCTGGAAAATATCCCCTGCTTTGATGTGTTCTTTGGCCTTCTCGACATTGGCGCAGAACTCAGCTTGGGAGGTGTTGCTGGTGTAGTTCAGAGGTGGCGCGGTTTGCACAGAATGGCTGCTAGGCGGTGTCCACTCCAGCACGGTATCAGTTCCAGACAAGGGTAATTGCAGTTTGCTCACCAATTGGCGGACGCGATCGCAAGCTTGCTGGTATGCCTGCTGTAAATCCACATTCGGGGCTTGGACATCGGCATAGGCGATCGCCCAAATTTTGCGCTTCACCTGGTCAAAAATCAGCAAGTTATCTACCTGCATCCACAGGCCATCCGGTAGGTCTGCCTCGGTGGCGGGGTAAACTGGAACGCGCGGTTCAATCCAGCGAATGAGTTCGTAGCTCCAGAAACCAAACAACCCCCCAATCCCCGGAGGAAGTTCTGGCAGCTTCACAGGGTGGTAAGGTTGCAAGCAGTCGGCCAAAATATCTAATGGGTTTCCAGAAAACTCCCGCACTGAGCCATCGCGATGGGTTTGGGTGGTGCGATCGCCTCTGGCTTCTAAGGTCCACAGCGGATCGCAACCCAGCAAACTATAGCGGGCTAGTTGCTCACCCCCTTCTACCGATTCCAGCAAGAAGCTGTAGGGTTGGCCTGCACAAACTTTATACCAAGCTGAGACAGGCGTTTCTAAGTCTGCCACCCATTCCTGGTAAACCGGAATGAAATTACCTTGCTGAGCGAGGGCTGAGAATTGAGAAAAGTCCGGAAAAATCATGGCTGTATCGTTCAGTCTGGGTGAGGCTCAAGTGAAGTACCCGACGCTGATGCTCTGCATACAGCGCGGGCTTCTCTAATCAACCGCAACAGCCTCTGAGAGGGTAGACTTGCGCCTTCCTCCCTTTGGTCTTACGTTACGTCCTAGAGCAGAAGCCCCACTTCCTGAGGCCAAGATCCGCAAGCCTTCATTTCTGATGTTAATTGCCGCATTGATGTCCCTATCATGCCGTTCTGGGCAATGAGGGCATACAAATGAACGGATTGAGAGATCCATTTTTTCTAGCGGTAGTAGCGTGTTTGAGCAAAGGTGAGAACTGGGGAAGAAGCGCCCAATCTCCAGGTAAACTTTGCCCTCGAATTCCGCCTTGTATTTGAGCATGGTACAAAATTGACCCCAGCCCACATCGCTAATCGCTTTGGCTAAGCTATGGTTTTTGACCATATTCTTGAGCGCTAGGTCTTCCACCACCATCACTTGGTTTTCGTTGACTATCTTGCGGGATAGCTTGTGATGAAAGTCTTCTCTCACTCTGGCAATCTTACCGTGAATTTTGGCAACTTTGACTCGCGCCTTATTCCGGTTCTGACTGCCTTTTTTTCTTCTGGACAGCTTGCGCTGCTTGCGCTTCAGGTTCCGTTCATGCTTCTTAAGATGGCGAGGATTGGCGTACTTCGATCCATCGGATGTAATGGCAAAGTCAGTCAATCCTAAGTCAATCCCAATTGCCTTTCCATCGCTAGACGTTTCGGGCTTGGCTGTTCCATCTTCAATCAGCAGAGATGCAAAATATTTTCCATCTGGCATCTTAGACACCGTCACAGTCTTCAAACCTCCCTCAATTGGCCTGTGAATCCTGGCTGCAACTATTCCCAGCAAGCCCGGAAACTTAATTACAGAGTCAGATAGCACCTTAACGTTTTGAGGAAACTGAACCGACTGGCGATGATGCTTTGACTTGAAGTTGGGATACTTGGCTCTGCCTTCAAAGAAGTTTTGAAACGCCTGAGACAGATTCAATACTGACTGCTGTAAGCACTGGGAGTAGCATTCTTTCAGCCACTTATGCTCAGTCTTCAGTGCTGGAATCTGTTTCTTCATGGTGAAAGCAGAAATTCCCTTGCCTGTCGTTTTGTACGTTTGCGTCATGACAGACAAGCAATGATTCCACAGCCATCTCGCACAGCCAAAATGCTTGGCAAGCATGACGGACTGTTCATCGGTGGGATAGATTCTGACTTTAACTACTTTCAACATGCCTGTATTTGAGCATGATGTGGTGCTTGCGATAAGCATAGTATGTTCATTCGTCCAGCTCACTCACGAACTCCCTATCCCGACGCTGACCTTCGGTAGAGCGTGGGGCTTCCGTCCCTAGCTAAACACTTTACTGGCGAAATGGGTTTACTTGCAGCAGCCTGCTGAGGATGGCGATCGCAAAAAGTAAAGCCTCGGAAGGAGCAAGCCATCCGAGACTCAACTGTCTTTGTCCTGTCAATCAATTAAACTGCACTCAGAAACCATCCGAAAACTGAGCTAGAAGAATTTTTGAATGCTCAAAAACTCAAGTGAGCTTTTAGACAGATCCGAGAACAGTCAGCTTTAGACGCTATAAGTTGTCTCACCGCTAAATTTGACTTTGGCGGGGTCAGTGTTTTGACCAATGCGACGTTCCTTCTTACCAACATAGGGACGGCCTGCATTCACCTTCTCAGGGAACACACCATCCTTAGGATGTAGGTACTCCGTCTCGCCGTTGGGGAAAACCCGATAGATCTTATAGTTATTGATTTTGAATTTTGCCCGTAGTTGTTGGCCGCCGAGGGCGATGCAGTGCTCTTTACGAGCTAGGTACAGCAGGTTTTCACCTTGCCGCATAACTGCCGCTCCACCCGTTGGCATTTCAAACACTTGCTCTTTGGGGCTAGTCCAAGTGATGGCGTATTTCTCTTCGACTTGAGCTTTGGTTAATAGGCCACCTGTACTGCCGCCAAATAAAGGAGTTTGTCCAGTAAGGGTTTCTGCCATGAATTTCTCTCTGAACGTCTGAACGTTTTACGGCATCCTATCACTGAGACGGAACCCGTCTATCTACTTTGTCAGGAACTGTTACAGTTCTTCAGTATTGTGGCTTGACAATACTTTATGTTTCTAAGAACGGGTTGAAAGTCGCTTATTGCGTGGTTTGGTATTTCCCTTAGAACCATTGGGCGATCGCGCTTCTCGTCCTTCTTGGCTAATCGGAATGGTGAAGTGGAAGCGGCTGCCTTGATCTCTGCCCGCAGATTCGGCCCAGATCTGTCCACCCAAACCAGTAATGATTTGGCGACAAATGGCTAAGCCCAGCCCAGTGCCACCCGCCGTACGACGTAACGCGCCTTCCTCTTGGTAAAAGCGATCGAACACTGCTTCTAAGCGGTTCGGCTCAATGCCTCGGCCCGTGTCTGTAATCGTGACTTCTAGCATTTGTCCGCCGTTGCGGTGGGCCTCAATTGTTACTAGACCCTCCGGTTCGGTAAATTTGCAAGCGTTTTCCAGCAGCTTGGAGAGCACTTCTACCAACCATTCGCCATCGGCTCGCACCAGCGGTAGTTCGGGGGGCACTTGGGCGGCAATCTGCGGTAGCTGCTCTTGAGGTTGGCGGGAGTGAATGCTACTGAGCGCTAAATCGACGCATTCTTGCAACGGCAATGGTTCGAGATTCCACTCGACTCGCCCGCTTTCTAGGCGCGAGAGGGTGAGGAAGTCTTGCACCAGTTTACGCATCCGCTCGGCATCCGCCAAGGCGGTGTTGAGCATGACTTGGCGCAGGTCTAGCGGCATATCTGGTTCACTGGCCAAGCTTTCGAGGCACACCTGGATGGTGGAGAGGGGTGTGCGGAGTTCGTGCCCTGTGATCGCGATTAAGTTGCTGCGGGTGCGATCGAAGGCTTCGAGCTGCTGGTTGAGGTCTTCCAAGTTGGCGTAGGCTTCTGCTTGGATCAGGGCTACGCCAACTTGGGTGGCGATCGCCTCGACCAAAGACAGTTCATCGTCAGCCCAACGGTGAGGTAGCACCCCGCAATGATGTAGTTCTACAACCCCCATCAAGCGGTCTTGGTACAGCAAGGGCACCATCAGCCAAGAGCGGATTTGCCAGCGTTGAGTGAGGGCTTGCAACTCTGGAGTGGCGTTGACGTGGGTATTCTTGGTTGTGTCTTCAATGTGAATTGATTCGCGCTTCTGAGCCAGCTCTTGGAAGAAAGGATTGTTTTGCAACGGCCAGGTTTGACCACTCAAAGAAGCAACGGTGGTTGGGATAGGTGTTGCCCCGTCTGTTTGGGAGTCGGCACAGATCGGGTTTTGGCTTAGAAACTCATACTGAATCGTGGCGGTTGCATCAGTGGCACGACAGCGATACATCAAGCAGCGACACACGTGCAGGGTTTGTCCCAGTTCTTGCACTGCAACCTTAAAAATTTCGTCGGGGTTGAGCGATCGCCGAATTGCCGAGCTAATCGAGTTGACTAACCGCTCTTTACGCTCTTGAGCCGCGATCGAACGATAGGTTTTCAGCAGCTTGTACTGTCCTGCCTGGAGATAAGTCACCAACCGCTCCACAAAAGGGTCTGGATCAACGCCTTGGAATCCTGACGGTTTATTGACCAAATATTCAGCTTTAGCTTGAGCGATCTTATCTGCAAGTTCTGGTCGATAGGCCAAAATTCGGTCTAACAACAGTTCGGCGGCTTGGCACGTCACCTGGCGATCGAAGGTCCAAACCCCCTCAAACCGACGGGTTTGATCCATCGCTGGCTGTTCTGGAGGCGGCACCGCGTCACGCCGAATATTGACTCGCTTCGTGATCTCTTCTCGCTCTCGACACACTAAGCAACTGGCGTACTGTTGCCCAATCACGACTAAGTGCCACTCCTGGCTCAATTCGTCCTCAGGTTCAAAGGCGATCGTTTCGTAGCTGCCAGAACGGTTGATAAAATCAGTCTCTGGGGCTGCCAAAACGTAAACCTGAGCTGTTTGCTCAGCAATGCGGAGATAGCGATGAGCTTCTTGCCGATAGAAACGCTCTCGCTGAAAGCTAGCAATGACCAAAGGCCGCTCTGCCCCCGCCAAAACCTGGTCTTCCATTGCATGAGACAGCGCTGTCAGGGAAGACTTGAAATACAGTTGCGGTCTTAATTGGGGCAGGGCTTGTAGCAGAGCTTCCAGCACGGAAGTAGTGGTACTCATTCAGGTTCTTAATCAGTCCGGTGGGGACATAATCCACGGGAGAGTAGTACTGACCCCAACCTATCTTAATCAGGATTGAGGTTGGGCAGTTGCCAAAAGTTCTCTTTCCTATTTTGACTGAGCGATCGCCCGTTCACACAAAAAAATTTGCCCTTCGATACATGACTGAGCTAGAGGGCCACAGGTTTGACCCTTGGCTACTCAACAAAATTTCCCTATTTCTACCCCTTTAGGAATACAACTAAAGGATTAGGAAAATGCTGTTTTCTAATCTGAATCGCTGAGTTATTAGCCAAAGGATTAGACTTCCAAATAATGGATGAAGTTGTCAGGAAGCAGTTTCTTCTCAACTCTTGAAACATGCAATAAAGCTATAGCAATCCTAAATGGATTGTAAAAAGGGGTTTGGGGGCACAGCCCCCACGCAAGGGTTTCACCCCTGCACCCCATTAAAGAATCAAAAAGGATTGCTATAGATTGGGTGGCGAAAGTCAAGATTTTAAACGGAGTTGAGCGATCGCATCGGTTGTACCCCGTACATTTAGCAGTGCTATGAGGCTAAAAAGATGCTGTTTTTATGCCAGCTTTATAAAAAGGATTTTATTTATAAAGAGTGCGTGCAAACCAGGCGAACACAATTGTTTTCCACAGATTCCCTTCATAGGATTGGTCTGTAACTTACGTAACTTTTCGTAGTTCAGAGCAATGGATACTAAAACTTTTTTCTCATGGGTGCCTGTGGTGGCTGCAGGAGCAACTGCGGTTCTCAGTTTTTCTACCCAGGTTAGTGCTGCTACCGTGAATCTAGGCGAAGCAACAGGCTACAACGTCTTCGTCTTAGGTGATTTCACGTCCAGTTACTCCGATACGGAAGGCAAAATGGCGATCGGGGGGAATGCCAATCTGACGGGCTACAGTGTTGCCCTCAAGGATCAAGGTGGTGATGCCCTGGTTGTCGGTAAAGACCTCAAATTCCAGGGTGGTACCGTTTACGGGAATGCTGTGGTAGGTGGTACTTCTACGGTCAGTAATGTTGACTTCCAAGGTGGCACCCTAAAGTCGGGTAACCCGATCGACTTTGGTAAAGCAAAGCAATCCTTGCTAAATTTGTCGGCCTCCTACCTTTCTAGCTCTGCAGCAGATGCCAAAGTTGATGCTTGGGGTGGAATTACGCTAGAAGGCAACGGTTCTAAGAATGTCTTCAATCTAGCGGGTTCAGCTTTGAGCAATGCTAGTAGCTTGAACTTTAAAGGGGTAGGCAGCTTTATTGTTAACGTCAGTGGCAACAACCTTGACCTGAAGAATTTTGGCTTTTTCCTCAACGGCGTTGAAAAGCAAAATATTCTATTCAACTTCTTTGAAGCCACTAACTTGACTGCTTCTGGATTAGGAATTGAAGGTAGCTTCCTGGCTCCCAAAGCTAAGGTGGAGTTCAACAACGGTCAAATGAACGGCACCTTAGTCGCTGCTAGCTTCACTGGCAATGGTCAGTTTAACCATGTGGGTCGTCCTCCTGTGGAGAAGCCTCCTGCTAGCGTTCCTGAACCTGCAACTTTGGCTGGTTTAGGGTTTTTTGCGGCTGCGGCCTTAGCGGCATCTCGTCGGAAAGCCAAGCAGGCTGCGTAGCGCTGAATCTGTTCAACCACAGCTTCTGAACTAGAGCCTACCTGGCAGATTTGGATTGAGAACTGAGATGTCTTTAGTTTATAGTCGGAAGCTTAGAACCAGAAGCTGTGTGTTGCAAGCGCAATGGTAATGAATACTTGAAATTTAAGTGAAGGCTTACTTTTAGAGTCTTCCCTTTTATTTGGGCTGCGACTGAAACTCATGCTATAGCTGTAGGATCAGCTTTGTCAGATTGAAGTAGATCAAGACTCCAATCACATCAACGGCAGTGGTGATAAAGGGAGCAGACATTAGCGCTGGGTCGAGTCCTAAAGAGCGAAACAGGAAGGGTAGAGCTGACCCAGACACCGAAGCAAGCAGCGCGATCGCCAGTAAGCTCACACCTACAGCCACTGCTACTAATAGGTTGCCCTGGAGAAAGTAAGCCCAGACGATCGTAATAGTTCCCAGAATCAGGCCCAGCAAGATGCCTGCGATCGCCTCTCGCCGTACAATCCGGAGTGCCTCTTTCAAGCGAATGTCTTCTGTATTTAAGCCGCGAATCACCACGGTAGAAGATTGCGCCCCGACGTTGCCGCCAGTGCCCGTGAGTAATGGAATAAAAGCAGCCAAAGTCACGACCTGCTGCAGCAGTTCCTCTTGAGCTTTGATAATGGTGCCAGTCACCGTATTGGTGAGCAATAGCACCAACAGCCAAACCACTCGTCGTCGCGCTACCGTCACCAAGTTGGTTTGGAAGTAGTTATCACCATCAGATTGCACGCCACCCAAGGCGTAGATGTCTTCGGTGGTTTCTTGCTCCAAAATATCGATCACATCATCGACTGTGACAATGCCTACCAAACGCTGCTCCGTATCTACCACAGGAACCGCCAAGAAGTCGTACCGTTGAATTAAACGCGCTACTTCTTCCTGGTCAGTATCGGTTTGCACAAATAGAGCATCACGGGTCATGATCTCCCCAATGGCTTGTTGGGGATGAGCCACCACCAGTTCTCGCAGCGAAAGCGTGCCTGTCAAACGTCTGGCAGCATCAGTTACATAAAGATAATAAATAGTCTCAGTATATTTCGCTAGACTGCGAATCCGTTCTAGAGCCTGAAAAACGGTAAAGCTCTCTTTTAGGGAAATATACTCAGGGGTCATGATGCGTCCAGCTGTACCTGGTTCATAGCCCAATAACAGAGCGGTAGACTGACGCTCTAGGGGACTCAATTGCTCTAGGAGGCGGCTAACGACCTTAGCAGGAAGTTCATCAAACAAGCGCACGCGATCGTCAGGGGACATCTTGCCGACAATGTCTAGCACTTCCTGCCGCTTAAACTCTTCGATAAGCGCTTGTTGCACCGAAGGATCGAGGTACTCATAAACTTCGATCGCTTCATCTTTGGGTAACAAGCGAAAAGCAATCACTTGTAGGGTTTCGGGCAATCCCTCGATCGCCTCGGCAATGTCCGGTGCTTGCACAGGCACCAACAGCGCTTTGGCACCTAGCAAATTGCCTTGC
>DATNPE010000260.1:0-5285 GCA_036703355.1 Allocoleopsis sp.
CTGAATCTGCCTAGTAACGCCAAGCCTGTATCAGCTTGAGTGGTAGGTTTTTCAGCCAAAAACCTGTAATCTCAATCTGAAGTTTAAAACCTGCTTAGCAATGCCTTATATTCCAATTCGTGGTGTTAACCACTACTACGAGTGGATTGGTACGTCGGACCACTCCCAGACTCCTGAGAAACCAGTCATGGTTTTTGTGCATGGCTGGGGTGGTTCGTCGCGGTATTGGGAAAGTACCGCTCAAGCGCTCTCAGATACCTTCGACTGTCTGCTCTACGATCTACGAGGATTTGGGCGTTCCTGCTCGCTTGCCGACCAGCAACCCAACTCAAAAGATCAGGGTGCCAATTTGCAGCAAAGCCTAGAGCAGACAGTGACAACGGAGACAGAACTACTGCCAGCGGCTGAGAGCAGTGAAGATTTGATCTATGAACTAGAAAGTTACGCGGATGACCTAGCGGCTCTACTTGGAGCCTTGGGATTGAATCGGGTGTATCTCAATGCTCATTCGATGGGAGCTTCAATCGCGGTCTTTTGTCTCAATCTTTATCCGCAGCTTGTGGAGCGGGCTATCCTCACTTGCAGCGGCATCTTTGAATACGATGAAAAAGCTTTTAGTGCTTTTTATCGCTTTGGTGGCTATGTGGTGAAGTTCCGTCCCCGCTGGCTGTCCAAGATCCCCTTTGCCAACCGCATGTTTATGGCGCGGTTTTTGCACCGACCCTTGCCCGATGCCATTAGCACAGCTTTTCTGGAAGATTTTCTTCTGGCTGACTATCAAGCAGCGCTGGGCACAATCTTTACTTCAGTGAGCAAAAAGGCGACAGAAGTCATGCCTCAAGAATTTGCTAAGCTAACCGTTCCGACATTGTTGGTGGCTGGGGAGCATGACATCATCATTCCTGCTTCGATGGGCCAACAAGCGGCTAACTTGAGTGAAAAAGTAGAATTCTGTCTCATCCCCGACACTGCTCATTTTCCGATGATGGAAGATCCAGAAACCTATCTTCAGTGTGTCAAGGATTTCATCCAGCTCAAACAGCCTAGTACAGCATCAAACTAGTTTTGCGGAGCGCAGCGACATGAGCCAAGAAGAAGCTTGTTATATTGTGAAGCAACCGAATGGTACTTGTGAGATTCTGCCTGCAAGCCAAGTTGAAGTAAACCAGCTTGACGAGCAAGCGATCGCTTCAGCTCAACGATGGGGACCGTTTGCATCGCGGAGTGAGGCGATCGCCCGTCGTGTGGGTTTAATTCGGGCTGGCAAGTGTCAATCCGTTTAGATCTGGAGTATAAAAACTCTAAAGGTAAAAAATAGGGTGAGAGGAGTCTCACCCTGGATTGCTAACTATCGGAGGCTGGACTCTGCTCGCGTGCCTTTTTGGGCGGCAATTTTTTGAGTCAGAACCGTTAATGCCTTGGCATATTGCGGATCGGATGCGGTGCCGACCTTATCGCGATCGCGGCTGAGTTCTTCTCGCTGAGCATCGCTGAGTTCGATTACCACATCGGGCGCAATCCCGTGTTTATTGATATCCACCCCGTCTGGAGTGAGGTATTTCGCGATCGTCACGGCCAAACCCGAACCATCACCTAAACCTCGTACCGACTGCACTAAGCCTTTACCAAAGGTTTGAGTTCCGACCAGCACGGCTCGCTCGTTGTCTTGCAAAGCACCTGACAAGATTTCGCTGGCACTGGCTGAACCTCCATCCACCAACACCACCAGTGGCTTATCGGTCAGAGCACGGCGATTGGCTTTTTCGCGATCGGTTTCACCTTGGCGATTCACCGTAGAAACGATCGCGCCATCATTTAACCACATGCGAGCAATTTCGATACTGGAGTAGAGTAAACCACCCGGATTGGAACGTAGGTCTAGGAGGTAGCCATCCACCTGCTTCTGCTCTAGATCCTGGATGGCTTTTCGCATCTCGGAGGAGGCATTTTGGCTGAATTGAGATAGACGAATATAGCCAACCGTGGCGTTGGGGGTTTGCTGAGTGGTGTATTTGACCGGATGAATTTCAATGCGATCGCGTCTCAGCCGAAATTCTAATTCCTGTTGCTCTCTCCGAATGGTCAGGGTGACTTGAGTGCCAACGGGACCCCGAATTAAGGTCACAGCTTTGTCCACATCCATCCCTTCAGTGCTCTTGCCATCAATTCTGACGATGGTGTCTTTCGCCAAAACGCCAGCTTTAGCAGCAGGTGTATCTTCAATGGGAGCCACGACCACTAGCTTCTTAGTCTTTTCATCCTGAGCCAGCTGAATCCCCACGCCCGTCAGTTCACCAGACGTATCAATCTGCATGTTGCGGAACTCAGTGGGGTCCATGAACCGGGTGTAGGGATCATTGAGCTGCTTCAGCATCTCCCGGATGGACTTGTAGGCTTCTTCCTTATTGCTGTAAGAACGGTTCAGGTATTTGCTACGGACTGCCTTCCAGTCAACCCGATTAAAAGTGCCGTCTACATAGTTGCGATCGATAATCTGCCAAACTTCGTCAACGATTTCCTTAGGACTTTCGCGAAAAAAGGCTTGACTTTTAGATAAGTGGATGCCAGCTCCCGTGATGCTGACAGCAGTGAGTGCAACTGCTGTTGCACCTAAAACAAGCCCGCGTTTTGTCATGTCCATACGCCTACTGAGCTGGAAGGGATTGGTCTAGAAAAAGGACAGCGTGCATTTGTGCTGAAGAAATTTGTCTAACCAAGCAGCTTAGGTTAGAACCTCACACCCTCATGACTCTGACTGAATCTCGTTGGTCTTCAATCGAAAGCCTTGCCAATAGAAAGACTATAACAACTTTATTTCGCAAGCCTCAACTCAAGCAGAAAATCCGTTCTTGATTTTAAGGATCGACCCAGCGACCGTCAGCCTTAATCAAATTAATTAACTCTGCCACGCCTTGATCTTCCGGAACTTTTTTGATTTCTTCCCGACCTCGGTACAGAGAGATATAACCGGGTTGTTTACCCACATAGCCATAATCGGCATCAGCCATTTCTCCGGGTCCGTTGACAATACAACCCATCACGGCAATATCTAGTCCTGTGAGGTGCTTGGTGGCTTCCCGAACTTTGTGTAGGACTTCTTCGAGGTTAAAGAGCGTACGGCCACAGGAAGGGCAGGCGACATATTCCACCATCGTTTTCCGCAACCCTAAAGCTTGCAGAATGCTGTAGCACACTGGAATTTCTTTTTCGGGGGCTTCTGTGAGAGACACCCGAATCGTATCACCAATTCCATCGGCCAGCAGTGGCGCTAACCCAGCCGTGGACTTGATCCGACCATATTCGCCATCCCCTGCTTCGGTCACACCTAAGTGCAAGGGATAGTCCATGCCCAGCTCATCCATCCGCTTCACCATAAGGCGATAAGCAGCCACCATGACAGGGGCACGGGAGGCTTTGAGGGAAACGACTAAATTACGGAAGTCCAGCGACTCACAAATTTGAATAAACTCGATCGCGGATTCCACCATGCCTTCGGGCGTATCCCCGTAGGTAAACAGCATCCGTTCAGCCAGAGAGCCATGATTGACGCCAATCCGCATGGCTTTGCCTTGGTCTCGCAGCGAAATCACCAGCGGTTCTAGAGTTTCGCGAATTTTGGCTCCAATCTCATCAAATTCGGCTTGGGAATACTCGGTGCGATCGCTCTTAGGCTTCTCGAACACATACAGTCCTGGGTTAATCCGGACTTTGTCTACATGCTTAGCTACTTCTAGAGCGATTTTCATGCCGTTGTGATGCACGTCAGCTACTAGAGGCACATCTTGATAGGTCTCAATTAATTTCTGTTTGATGTCCTTCAGGGCGTACGCATGGGCCAAACTAGGCACTGTTACCCGCACAATTTCGCAGCCGATTTCATGCAGGCGACGAATGGCAGCAACGGAACCCTCCACATCCAGGGTGTCTTCGTTGATCATGGATTGCACAACGACGGGCGCTCCTCCCCCAACCGTGATATTCCCCACTCGTACAGGACGAGTCTTGCGGCGCTTGATGGTAGTGTCAACGAAGGTTTGACTGGAGGCAGTGGTAGTTGGCGTGGGCAGGGTTTGCATACGCGGATGGCTGGCTTCTAAACCAAGACAAGTAAGTGTTTCTCTCTACTTTCCCAGATTGCCATAGTTAGGCTCCATTTAGCTGTGAGAATTGAAATTTCTTGCTTGTTCTGCCTGAGGTTGTTGCAAAAAACAAAGGCGATCGCTCCTCTCTCCTCTAGACTCAAAGCGATCGCCTCTAGGCTTGATTTTCAAAATTGGCAACTATTCATTGGGGAAATCTGGGAAGACCCATTGAGGGGGTTCGGCCATGCGGCGGCGAGCGCGTTCCTCGGCAATTTCCAACATTTTATCGAGTGAAGTATTGGCTATAAACTTTGTCGCTGTCTCCTTGTACTCCAGATTTGGACATTGATCCCCAAGGACACAACCGTTTTTACAAGCTTCGGCACAGTTTATATCAGATGTCACTAGTCTTCTCCTGATCTCGAAACGACGGTGGGTTAAAGCAGTTTTTTAGAGGGGTTTGCAAAGGCGATCGCTCTTTCAGATTTTACCGTTAGCGATCGCGCTCCCTATCTGAAACTGTAGGAGCCCCTGACTACGGGGATCAAGACCCAGATTAAGTTCTATAACTGCTGCTACCGAGTGGCTCGGTTGAATGGCAGGTTAGAAGAAGGGAAACAGAAAGCAATCCTCCCTGAAGATCATTTTGGCGATCGCTTCACAGATTGTTACTTGACGAGGTGGATGTGAACAGGGTTCAAGCATCAGCACTGTGGGTCATGACGAGTATGTTGGCACCTGGATCAATGGCATTGGCTCAAGCGCCAGAATCCAGTCCAAAAGCGTCACTGGAACAACAAACCGCCGAGGTGGTGGCTCATTTGGTCGGGGTGATGGATACCTCGGCTCAAGCCGCCAAGAGTGCGAAAAGTGCCAACGTCAGGATGACCACCTGTAAAATTCGAGTTCCAGATGCCGTCGAGGGCGATCGCAACGTGACATTTCTCTACCAAGAACAAGCCCTCACGGAGAACCTAGGCAAACCCTATCGTCAGCGATTTCTCCGCATTGCGCCTAGCAGCGAGCGACAAAGTATTCGCTCTTTATCGTTCAGACCTGTCCAAGCAGAAAAATGGATCGGGTTATGCCAGCAGCCAGAAACTCAACGAATAGTGACGGTGCCAGATCTCGGTACAGCTGTTTGTAGCGTTTGGCTGCAAAAATCTGGAACTGCCTACGTCGGCTCAACTCCGGCGGAGGGTT
>DATNPE010000261.1:0-5099 GCA_036703355.1 Allocoleopsis sp.
CGCAAACCCCAAAGCCGCGATCGCCTTCACTAAGCGCGTGGGTAACAAATGGGCGGCTCCTTGGCCCAACAGCACCCCTAGCAAGCTCGCCAATAACAGCGCTGCCGCCGTGCCAAAAAACACGGCTCGCGGCGATTTAGAACTGCCACCTAAGGCGATCGTTGCTACCTGGCTTTTGTCGCCCAGTTCAGACAAGAAAATTGTGATGAAGCTGAGTCCTAGAAGGTGCCAATCCATAAGATTTGAAAAGTGGTAGGTGGGCGATCGCAAGCTGGCTTGTCAAGACCATGACTCGGCCAAAAAAGGTGAAAGTTGAGTTAAAAATGCACAATATCCCAAAGCAGAGACACAGAAACCAGAAGTAGAGCGGCCCCTGCTGCTGTTTCTAAGCTCTTGGGAGAAAGCCGATTGGCTAGCCAACGCCCAACCAGCACACCCAATAAACTCGTTGTGACTAGAGCCAGGGCTGCCCCCGTAAATACCATCCAAGGAGACTGAGACTCGGCACTCATCAATAGCGTCGTCACCTGAGTCTTGTCGCCTAGCTCCGCTAGAAAAATCGTGACGAAGGTCGAGCAAAACACCCCAAACCCCTGCCAGCGCTCCTGAGACTTGCGCGAAACACTAACTTTCTGGGTCAATTCAACTTCTTCGACTAGAGTTGTATGAATCTGAGTGTCTGCGCTGAAAGGTTCGACCAACTGCTTCGATGGCTCAGTCGTTGAGTTAGATAGACTGACAGGGCGGGAAGATAATTGCACAGCTAACGCGCCAATTAGTTTTCATTTTTCTTTCATTATTATGCTCAGGGTTGCCCCAAAGATCAACGAATCAGACCAATCTCCCGCTCAAACTTCAGCATCTCTAGGCTGCGATCGCCGTACACGGCCTCGATTTGTTGCTCACAGCAGTCGATCGCAAAGTCATTGAGTTCTTCTGGCGCTACGTCATACAAATCTTGAAACACATCCGCTTGCACTCGACAAAAGCGAGGGCGATCGTCATAAATGCTGCATTCACGGCTGTTGTGGTCGAAATGCACACACCAACCATCTTCCCCTACCATACTGAGGTAGAGCGCTAGTTCGTCTCCTGATAAGTACTGGTCTAGGTCAGGGCGATCGCTGGGGTCGAGATGACAACAAGCCCCACAATATTTGACACAACGCCAAGTTGGCATAATCTAGAGTTTTGTAAACTTCCTTAAAGAAACCAGGTGTTGACAGGTAAAATAAGCCTCAGGCATTCTAACCCAAGGTACAATTCGTTGGGTTAATTCGGGAGGAGAAATGGATTTTCTGTCTGGTCTCGCTAGCAACATTAACTTCGAAGCGATCGCGCAACTTACCTTCGTAGCGCTGATTATGCTTGCTGGTCCTGCTGTCATTTTCGTGTTAGCAGCGAGAAGGGGCGACCTCTAATTATAATTGTTTGAGCCTGAGACTAAGACTTCGGTTTTGAAACAATTGGCAACAAATTTTTACCTAAAAAGCTTCAAGTAAGAGAGAGTAACAAAGAGCCTGCTTCACGGTGGGCTCTTTTTCTTTGGCAAAACTATGAGCCTAAAGCAGACAGTGCCGTTTTAATCAGTTGATAGAAGAAGGGCTGAGAAACATCTACCTGCTTGGCTTCCCCATCTGGTTTGAACAGCCAACCTAATTTTTGACCTTTTTGAATCACCAGTTGTTGATCCTCCGAGTTAGTAATTCTCAACTCTTTGCCGTTTCGCTGTTCGTAAAGGCAACAAGTGTATTGGCGATCGCAATAATCAAACCTAACGGCTTCAGTCGCAGCGGTTTCTAAAGCTTGCTGATCTGTGTCCATCTCAGCCTCTATCTCAGCGACTTGAGTCAGATTTCCAGCGCTAGGCAACCGCACACCAACTAGCTCTAGTTCCACGGTTTGATTGCCTTGCCATTCATTCACCCGCAGCTTGTAGGCAATATCCACACGATTCGGTAGTGGGTAATATTCTCCCCAACGCCATGCCAACGCCTGAATCCGAGGTTGAGCGATCGCTGCCAGGGGTGTATTTGTTTGGCTGACATCCTGGCTCAAAGTTACCTTGAGATGCGCCTGCTCTTTCCCAATCATCCGTTGCTCGACTACCCGCACATTGGGAGTCCAGAAAACTGGATCGGGGTTCTGGATGCCGCAGGGATGCAGTGCGTCAATTTGTTCGTAAAGGGGTAGGTCAATCTGCTCTAGGTGAGCTTGCACGTCAATCGCGAGGAGCGGTTTGAGCTGATCCGGTTGCAATGAAGCGCAAGCAAAAGTCTGCAGGCGCGATCGCAATTCCTCCAAATTTTCGGCCAAGAGCGTGAAACCACCCGCCGCTTGATGGCCTCCATGTTTCTCTAGAATCTCCTTGCAAAACTCCAAGGCTTCAAACACATGGAAGTCAGGAATGCTGCGAGCTGAACCACGAATTTTTTGGTTGTCGTCCTCATAGGTGCCGATGAACACAGGCACGCCATAACGCTCTACCAGACGAGAAGCCACAATGCCAATTACGCCATGATGCCAATTAGGTTGCACGATGACTAACACGCGAGCGTCCTGTAAGTTGATCTCACTAGCTTCGTACCAGGCGATCGCTTCTCGCTCAATCTGAGTACAAAGCTGCTGGCGGTGCTGATTAATTTGCTCGCACTGCATTGCCCGCTCTAGAGCAATGCCCATATCATCCGTGGTCAACAGTTCAATCACCACCTGAGGGTCCGCAATTCGCCCTACCGCATTAATCCGTGGTCCTAAACTAAACCCGATTGCTTCTGGTTTGAGGGCTTTGGAGCTACCCAACCCAGCCACTTGAATTAAAGCTTGTACCCCCGGTATCTGTGACTTGGCTAATCGCTGCAAGCCTCGCTTCACCCAACGCCGATTCACCCCCGTTAGAGGCGCTAAATCTGCGATCGTGCCTAAGGTAAATAGCTCCAGTAGCAAGTTACCTAAATCTTTCTGCCCGAGTTGCTGAGCCAGGGTCACAGCTAGAACATAAGCTACCCCTACCCCCGCCGCCCCTCGATAAGGCGAGTCCTCGTGAATCAGTTTGGGGTTGAGAATGGCATTCGCAGGCGGCACTTCTGGTGGAACTTCGTGGTGATCGGTGACGATTACGGCTAAACCGAGTTCACGGGCTCTGGCGATCGGCTTCACCGCAGCAATGCCGTTATCCACCGTTAGAATCAGCCGTACCCCTTCGTGATGGAAATCCTCCACAATGCGCTCATTAATGCCATAGCCCTCGCTCATGCGGCTAGGAATGGCGTAATCCACCTCAGCACCCAAGGCCCGCAAAGCCCGCAACAGCAGTGCCGTACTGGTCATGCCATCGGCATCATAATCCCCACAAATCGCAATTCTGTGCTGATTCGCAATCGCCTCTTGCAATAACTCTACACTCACCGCCAAATCGGGGAAATCTTCGAGCGGCGAAGGCAACACTTGCAAATCCGGATCGAGAAAAATTTCTGCCTGTTCCGGTGTAGCAATGCCCCGGTTAATCAGCACTTGAGCTAGCAGTGGCGAAAGCTGAGTTGCCTGCACGATCGCCTCCACCCGTTCCAACTCACGCTCAGCGATCGCCCAACGTTTATCAGGTAAGCGGTGCTCACAATGGGACAGGTGAGGGGAGGAAGGAACGGGTACTAGCACAGATGTTTCAGTTCAAACACGCTCAGCCGATTGTACTGGCTAAAAGACAGCAACACGACCATCGTTTAACAAATACACAGAGCGATCGCCGGGAGGCCGTCCCCCTGGCCGAATTTCAATTCGGAGTGTTTTAGGATTTGGCTGAGAAAGTCTGGCTTGCAACGGTAGCGCTGTTTCGTCCCAAAAATACACAGAAATATTGGGCTCTGTGCTGCCACCTTGAGCAAACTTCAACTCTTGCCCAGGCCGCATGGGGACAGGATCAGTGCCAAAGACTTTTTGAAACTGCACCAAGCTGGCAGTCTGATTCACCACTTCCACGCTCAATCGCTGCCCTGGCGTGAACTGAAGCGGCTTAGGACCACAGCGAGACGCACAAGTACCTGCCAGCGCTGGGCTAACCGCTTGGGTCTGGCTAAAAAGTAGCGTCGTCGCCATTAAAGCAGGTGCCAGTAAAATTGTCGGTAAAAGTTTAGCCATAGGTTTAGCGATCGTAAAAATTGCAGAACCGATAAAAATTTGTCTGAGCAGCAAATCACAGGGGATGCAACTGAGAGGTACTGAGGATGGTTTCTAGACCCTCCCTAAATCTCTGTTTACCACCATTAGCAGGATGCCGCACTTTAGGACAAATAATTCCCATTTGCCTTAAAGTTATTTCCGCCTGGTTCCCCAAGGCCACAATCATTTGCGGCTGAAATAGGTCGATGATTTCTGTTAAGAATATCTTGCCAACTTTGAGTTCCTGGCAGGTAGGCGTGCGATTGGAAAGCGGACAATTCGCTTGAAAGGGATGGAACGGAAAGGCATTCCACATTAGTGGGATCACCTGTAACTGCATGAGAACTTGCCAAAGGATGGTTGCAGTCGCTTCTTTCCAAACCCACTGGCACTCATCCGTTTTTTGATAGCCCCGCAGTGCGCCAAACAGACCAATTTCGTCCAGACCTTGTAGCAGAATAAATTCGCTCGAAAATGGCACACCTGTAAAGCGACAGCCGCGATAACCTGGCGCTTCTCCTACTAGCAATATTTTGGGCTTTAACACCTGCATTTGTTGCAGATACAAGCGCAAGTTCTCCTGCCGAATTAAATTCGCTGGAGATCCAGGAGTGTATTGATTGTAGGCACTAGTGGGCAAGTCTACAGCGGCGAGTTCGTCAATGAGGCGGTCAAATTGCTTTGCCATTACTGCGATCGCCCCTCCAGATCACCTCACCTCAAGCTTAGAGGAGGCGCAATTGGGTTTCTCCATCTGCTACTCGCTTCAGCTCTTGAGCGGATATTTCTGACTCTGAGCGGTTGGCGGTTGCAACTTGTTCATCCAACCAGGCTTCCTCACTCGTGTCTAACAAGCTTTGAGCCGCTTGTAGCAGATCGCTTTGGATATCCTGTAAATCTTCTCGATTGGCTAAGTAGGTTTTCAAGGCAGCTAACGGGTC
>DATNPE010000262.1:0-7910 GCA_036703355.1 Allocoleopsis sp.
TACGGGGCCTTCCGTTAGTCGGTGAGATTCTTCTAAGGTCAGAGGCAAGCGCGATCGCCGATTCAGCTTTTCAATCAGATCTTTGAGTGCGTCTCGCAAAGCATCACTCGATGGGCTGTACTCCGTTTGGTAGCAGAGAAAAATAGTTGGCTCTAGATGAGCCATGACTTCCTGCTTGGTGAAGTAGATTTCGTGGCTAATCAGGTCAATGTTGGAGATGGCGTAGCCACCACTACCCTCAATGTAAAACTCAATAATTTCCCCTTCCAGGTAGCGCTGAAACCACTCGGAGCGCTTGACTTCTTCAGAATCCTCTAAAAAATCAGCTCGTAAACCAGATTTCAGCAGGCTATTTTTACTTAGGCGCAGATCATGGGGACGCTTCTCCAGTTCTCGAATTGGCTCATACTGCTGGAGGTACCAAGCTTTCAGGGCAATAATGGCCATGATACACGACTACCTATTGGCTGAATTTCTATAAGGGAAATAACAATATCAAAAAGTTTAAATGACAACAACACCCAAGCCTTCGCTGAGTCACTTCCTCTGGTTCATCGATTATGGGCAGAGTTGTCTTGATTGAACTAACAATCAACTACAGAGCTCCCAACGAGCTAATTGATGAGGAAGTATCAGTATCGGACTTGAGTGCTGTTGCGACGATGCGAGACAGATTTAGTAAAAACAGCTCTTTTTACCTCTTACTGAATGGACACTTGGCTGTTAAATCTGCCAGGGAAGCTTGGTTGCTTCACTTATCAATATAGCGCCCTCAATTCTAGGATCAAGACAGTGCAACCAAAGTTTACTAGCCTGTGAGTCCTTGATTGCTGATAGCTTTACAAAATCTCGATACCTTGTTTGACAAGGCTTGTAAGCGATCGCGCTGAGGTTAGATCGCTTTAGAACAAAGCTATGTACGAATTTGTCGCGCCGTTGAGTTTCCAAGTTTACAGCTTAAGTAGAGCTATAAAATGTTAATTGAAAACAACCTGGGCTCATCGATTTGGATTTTGAAATTCTTAGGCATAATTAGTCTTTGATCACTCATTCAAGAGCTTATATAAGACTATGATTTGCCAGTAAAAAATCTTGTAGAAATGATTGATTCTATTGTTGATACTTGTGGAACCAATTCAGTTGTTAGTTAAGTACATAGGTGAAATGAGGAGTAAATATTGTCAATTTTAGAATCGCTTTAGTTCTCTGACTCAGTTTGATTCCAACTGACTAATAAACCTATGCTAAAAAGCTAACTTCTGACGGCTGAGAGGGTTTGGGTGATTCCTGAGGTGCGAGGCTCGTGAAGGGTTGCTTAGATAATTAGCAATAGCGAGTGACATCTTCACCACACTGGTCAGCCAAGTAGCAAAGGGCACGGAAGCGTAGACCCACCACTTCTTCGTACAAAGGGTTGAGTTTGCACATGGGAGGAATGTGAAACAAGGTGCGACCAAACACTTTAACGTCGCGCTCAAAGGGACACTGAGCAGGGATGAGCTGGCAAAGCTTGTGAGCGAGATCGGGCGTGGCAACTTCAACTTGCTCTAGCCATTGGCGTAGGGGTTGCCAGGGGTCAAATTTAGCTTTTACGGGAGGGCGGAGGGAAGTAGAAACCATTTCAGAATCTTGATTTGAAGAGAGCCAAGTCCAGCTAACCAGGGCCAAATTTTCGGTTGTGCATTCAGATGTATTCATACTGCCTTTCCTGTGAATTAGTAGATGGTATGGAACCCTGCTTGCAGCTACAGCCTCTCAATCGGAAATATCGGATGAATTAGAGAAACAGTTGAGTAGACTGGGAGAAAATTTGGGGAGCGCTTAACTGAAGTTGGGCTTCATCTATTCCAACACTGCAATTGTGTCTAAAATCCGGATGATCTTGAGTGAGCGATTTCACGGAAGTTTTGTGAACCTCCTCTCTGAGTTTCAGTGACATCCGTAAGGATGACGATATGACGGCTGTCACTCTGCTGATGGCAGTTCAAATCCTACAAAAAAAGAGATAGGGGGAGAATGCTCCGACCCTACCTCTACTTAGGTTGGTAGTTTGAGTTTTATGCAGACTTTGCTCAGCTATTTTCTAGGAGCCTGCGATCGCCTCCAGACATTACTAAGATGCGACTTTGGCCGTCGAACGCCGACGAGTGCTACTGACTTTAGCAGGTGGCTTCTCCGGGTTTTGCATCAAGAAGACCAAGAGTGGTTTGCTTTGTAGCTCGCGTCGCAGGAGCCGTTGCACTGCGGATTCAATCTGAGCTTGTAACCCCACCCAATCAACTTCAATTTGGTCATCGGCTAGGGGTTGAACAAATTCGCGCCAACGATCGCTCAACACACTCTCGATCGCCCGATTGATTAGCTTTTGCAGTAGCGATCGCTCCAGGGTTGTGACGACACCACGCAAATGCACTTCTGGTTGTGCTAATAGCTTGCCATCCCAACCGACGGTAGCCGCTACAGTCACCACACCATCTTCAGCCAAGTGTTGACGCTCTTGCAGCACGTTAGCATTCACCACACCAGCGCGATCGACGAGTTCAATGCCAGAAGGCACTTTCCCTGCGACGCGAATGCTATCTGGAGACACTTCAACCACGTCACCGTTGTCGATGATGACCATATTTTCAGCCGGGATGCCCATATTCTGAGCGGTTTGAGCGTGCTTAACTAGCATCCGGTGCTCGCCATGCACAGGCAAGAAGAACTTAGGCCGAGTCAGAGCGATCATCAGTTTTTGATCTTCTTGGCAACCATGACCCGAAACGTGAATCCCTTGCTCACGGCCATAGATTACCTTGGCTCCCTGGATCATCAATTTGTCGATCGTGTTCACCACTGCGATCGTGTTGCCAGGAATGGGGTTAGCCGAGAAGACAATCGTATCGCCGGGACGCACTTTCACTTGGTTATGTTCGCCGTTGGCAATCCGAGTCATCGCCGACATGGGTTCGCCTTGAGATCCAGTGGTGAGGATCAGCACTTGATCTTCCGGCAAGTGACGAATCTCCTGGAGGGGCTTGAACAAGCTGTCTTCACATTTGATATAACCCAAGTTCCGCGCATGGGCAATCACGTTCAGCATGGAGCGGCCAATCACAGAGACAAAGCGGTTGTGCTTCTTGGCTAGCTCCAGAATCATGTTGATCCGGTGCACTGACGAAGCAAAGGTGGTGACGAGCAACCGACCTTCTGCTTGGCCGAAAACGCGGTCTAAGTTGGGGAAAACCGATCGCTCAGAAGGGGTGAACCCTGGCACTTCGGAGTTAGTAGAGTCGCTGATTAGGCAGAGAACGCCTTTCTCACCATGCTCAGCCAGCTTTTGCAGATCGAAATGCTCGCCGTCTACAGGCGTGTGATCGAACTTAAAGTCGCCTGTGTGAATCACCACACCCGCTGGGGTATGGAGGGCTACAGTGTAGCTGTCGGCGATCGAGTGTGTATTGCGAATGAATTCCACAAAGAAGGACGAACCAATCCGCACCATGTCTCTGGGGCGAACTGTGCGTAGTTCAGTTCTGTCGGCAACGCCTGCTTCTTCTAGCTTGCCCTCTAGCAAAGCCATTGCTAAACGAGGACCGTAGATTACGGGAATGTCAAACTGCTTGAGGTGAAAGGCAATGCCGCCAATGTGGTCTTCGTGACCGTGCGTCACGATCATGCCTTTGATTTTGTGGCGATTTTCCCGCAGATAAGTGGTGTCTGGCAAAACGATATTGACGCCATGCATCCCATCGGTTGGAAACGCTAACCCTGCATCCAGTAACAAAATCTCATCATTGATTTCAAAAACGCAGGTGTTCTTACCAATTTCGTGGAGACCACCTAAAGGAATAACTTTGAGAGCAGAATTAGATTGGTTTTGAGTCATGTGTATCCTTAGTTACAAGTTTTCTACGAATATGCGGTGAAGCCAAAGAAGACAGTGGATAAGCCAGCCAAGCGGTGCAAAGGTGGGGAATCGCTGATTGCACGTCACTCCTATGGCAAGTCAAAAACTTTTCGAGAAGCCAGTTATGTCAGGCAAAAGCTTGGCTAGAAGGGATAGGAGAATGTCAAGAGATTGAATAGTTGCTAGAGCTATGAGAGTTTTTCCAGTAAAAAGGAGGGTTGAGAAAAAGGACATCGCTAGAGTATTCAGTTGTCTAGAAAGCTTGCGCGATCGCCCCATTCAGCCTGACTGCATTGGCATGAAACTGCTAGAGCAATGCCAATTCAGCTAAGACAGCTTCTAGAGCCGCAATCACATCGGTGGGTGGGTCACAGAGAGGAAGCCGAGAAGGGCCAACATCCCAACCTCGAAGTTTCATGGCTGCTTTGACAGGAATCGGATTTGTGGTCAAAAACAAAGCCTTAAATAAGGGAAAGAGCCGCAAGTGAATCTCGGTTGCTGTCTGGATTTTTCCTTGTTCAAAGGCTTGAATCATTTGTTGCAGTTCCGGGCCAACAATATGGCTGGCAACACTGACAATGCCTTTCGCCCCAACCGCTAGCAAAGGTAATGTTAAGGAATCGTCTCCTGCATAAATTGTAAATTCAGGTGGAGTCGATCGTCGAATTTGACTGGCTTGATCTACGTTACCACTAGCTTCCTTAATCGCCACAATATTGGGAATTTCGGCGAGACGCGCTACAGTTTCAGGCTGTAAGTTTTGACCTGTGCGACCTGGCACGTTGTATAACACCAAGGGCAAATCTGGACTAGATTGAGCGATCGCCTTAAAGTGCTGGTACAGCCCTTCCTGGGGAGGCTTATTGTAGTAAGGAACCACTTGTAAAGAGCCGTCCAAGCCGAGCTTTTCAGCTTTTTGAGTAGCTGCGATCGCTTCTTGGGAAGAATTGGAGCCAGTGCCTGCTATGACCTTAGCTTTCCCCGAAACTGCTTTCTGTACCACCTGAAATAGCTCATACTCCTCGTCCCAACTGAGGGTAGGAGATTCTCCAGTGGTGCCGCAGACGACTAATGTATCTGTGCCGTGATCAGCGAGATAAGCGGCAAGTTGCTCGGCGATCGCATAGTTAACGGTGCCATCTGCTTTAAATGGCGTCAGCATCGCTGTGAGAACGCGTCCAAAATCTACCACGCTCTTTCAACTTCTCCTCATGATGAATGTGCCAGAAATCATTGGCTATGGATTAGCATTCGCTAGTCGTTTAAGTCGCTAAGGCAGGAGCTGCTGTCTGGAGCAGATTTTTTTCAACCAGCAACTCAGCGATCTGCACAGCATTGAGGGCTGCACCCTTCCGAATTTGATCGCCACTCAACCACAACTCTAAGCCACAGGGATGAGAAAGATCTTGGCGAATCCGACCCACTAAAACTTCATCGCGACCGCTGGCTTCCATTGGCATCGGGAAGTAATTGGCTTGCCAGTCTTGCACCAGCTTGACTCCAGGTGCTTGGCTCAGCACTTCTTGAGCTTGGGTGACATCAAAAGGCGTGTCAAACTCCAGGTTAATGGCTTCTGAGTGAGCGCGGAGTACGGGAACCCGTACGCAAGTTGCCGTAATTCTGAGGTCAGGTACACCAAAAATCTTGCGAGTCTCATTCACCATCTTCAACTCTTCTTCGCAGTAATGCTGCTCGGTGAGCTTGGAGTTGTGTGGGAATAAGTTAAAAGCCAGTGGGTAAGGAAAAACTTCAGTGGTGGGAGTTTCGCCGTTGAGAATGGCTTGCGCTTGGGCTTTAACTTCCTCCATCGCTCTAGCCCCTGCGCCACTAGCTGATTGGTAGGTAGCCGCGACAATCCGCCTGATTGGCTGTACCTGATGCAGGGGCCAAACTGCCACTGACATCAAAATCGTAGTGCAGTTGGGATTGGCGATAATCCCTCGATGCTGAGCCGCAGCATCTGGGTTCACCTCTGGCACCACTAAAGGCACTTGGGGGTCCATGCGAAAAGCACTGGAGTTGTCAATGACAACTGCGCCTGCTGCCACTGCTTTGGGTGCCCAAGTCTTGGAAATAGAACCACCTGCAGAGGCCAAAACGATATCAATATTGTCGAATGAGTTGTCTCCGACCGCTTCAATTGGCAACTCTTCACCTTGAAAGGTGAGCGATCGCCCTGCTGAGCGCGGAGAAGCCAGTAGCTTCAGCTCAGAGACTGGAAATTGACGACTTTGCAACAACTCAAGCAACTCTGTGCCAACTGCACCTGTTGCTCCCAAAATGGCGACCCGATAGGATTGACCCAAACTAATTCCCTCCCCTTGTATCGGTGATTGTGTGGTTGAGTAAAAATAAATATTGGCAAAAAATAAGAAGTTAGAGTCTGATAAGAATCATTTAGAAATTGACTTGTATCGTTTTCTCGCTTACAGCGCTTAAAAAATTTAGGGTTTCAACATCTTAACGGATTTTCTTCATCCTGAAAAACAGTCTGACTGTGAAGTAGGAACTTTAGTTTCTAAAGTAAGGGGCGATCGCCCTAAAGTTAGCAAGAGTAATTAGATGCTACTCTGCCTAGGGGCAGCCTCAATCAACCTGGACCGTTTAGATCAAATTTAGTCCATCTGGTTCAGGGTTGGTTAGGATCGGTTAGTATAGCTAATTGCAGTTAAGCGAAATTTTCCGAACTGCTGAACCAACCTCTCATCTTTACCATTGGTGAAGCACACAGAGTGGGTATCTAGCCTGATGAAGGCTAAAGCATAGCGATCGCCCTGAGTACTCGCTGCCTAAAGTAATCAAGTTGTTGCTGGGTCAGGGGTTGACCTCAATGTCAGGGATTGCTCATGGAAACCCTTGCTTTAGGGCACTTTATCACAAACCTCAATCCCTGTTGAACCAAAAAGTTTAGTTGTCTAAAAACTGAAGAGCCAATGAAAGTTACCCAGGAAAAACTTCCCGCCAGCCAGATTGGTTTGGAAATCGAAATTCCCTCAGACCTGTCCAAAAAAGCCTACGAGCAAGTTCTGCAAGAATTTACTCGCTCGGCGAATATCCCTGGGTTTCGGAAAGGCAAAGTTCCACGTCAAGTATTGCTACAGCGCTTTGGGTCCAGCCGAGTTAAGGCTGCGGCGCTAGAGGAATTGATTCAAAGTGGCGTTCGCCAAGCGGTTGAACAAGAAAAAATTGATGCAATTGGTAATTTCCAGTTGCGCTCTTCGTTTGAAGACTTGGTGCAACAGTACGAGCCAGGTTCTGTCCTGACCTTTTCGGCTGCGGTAGATGTGCAACCGGAGGTAAAACTGGAGCAATATACGGGCTTTAATCTCCAAGCCGAAAAAGTAGAGTACGACCCTGAACAAGTTGATAAAGTTCTCGAAGAACGTCGAGCTGAGCTAGCCACTTTAATTCCCGTCGAAGGCCGTGCGGCTCAAATGGGTGACACAGCTGTTGTAGACTTTTCTGGCCGCATCGTGGCGGCAGAAGGCTCTGAAGACGAAGCGACTGAAATTCCGGGTGGCCAAGCGCAAGACTTCCAAGTAGAACTGGCAGAAGGGCGATTCATTCCTGGGTTTGTCGATGGCATGGTTGGTATGCAGCCAGGGGAAACCAAGGAAGTTTCTGTCACTTTCCCAGAAGGCTATCCACAGCAGGACTTAGCGGGTAAGCCAGCGGTATTCACGATCACGCTGAAAGAGCTGAAAGAAAAAGAATTGCCAGAGCTAGATGATGACTTCGCTCAAGAAGTGAGTGAGTTTCAGACTTTGGCGGAGTTGCGAGCTTCGATTGAGTCTAATTTCCAAAAGAACGCCGATCGCAAGACCGATGCCAACAAGGAAGAAGCAATCATCACCGAGCTGCTGAAGCAAATTGAGGTGGATCTGCCCATGACCTTGATCGATCGCGAAGTGGACTATATGTTGACTCAAACCGCGATCGAGCTGCAAAACCAAGGGCTGGATATCAAGCGGCTGTTTACCCAAGACATGATTCCGCAGTTGCGCGAGCGATCGCAGCC
>DATNPE010000263.1:0-3664 GCA_036703355.1 Allocoleopsis sp.
ATTAGAGCAGTTGGTAGAGTTTTTGCAATAATCATCTCCACCGCATAAACTTCGCAGTACCCTAGGGATCAGCCGCTCATGCTGGGGATCAAGCGATGGATATTGAGCAACTCAAGCAACGCTATCAGGCGGGAGAACGCAACTTTAGCCGCACTGACTGGAATCAAACCAATTTGCAGCGGTTGAAGTTGGAGGCAGTGGATCTCAGCCAAGCCAGTTTGGTCAAGAGCAACTTGCAAAAAGCCAACTTAGGAGATGCCAATCTTGATGCGGTCAATCTCTACCGAGCAAACTTGAGCAAGTCTTGTTTGCAACGAGTCAACCTGAACAAAGCGATCTTGGCAGAAGCAAATCTCAGTGAAGCCAACCTCTACCGTGCCAGCCTGATTCGAGCGGATTTGTGTGCAGCCAATCTGAGCAAAGCGGTCCTGAATCACGCCCAACTGAGCGGAGCGGATTTGCGAAAGGCCAATTTGAGCCATGCTCGTCTCTGTTGGGCCAACTTACGGCATGTGAACCTACACCAAGCTCAGCTAGACGGTGCTGACCTAAGCGACGCTAAGTTCTGTAACACCATCATGCCAGATGGCAGTCTCAGGAATGATGATTGCTAAGAGCACCAAGCGCTTTATTTCCCCCGTTCAACTTTAATTTTTGATTTCATTGCGAAAGTTGCCATGACAGATTTCAACGATTGTTTAAATCATCGCATCGCTCAAGTTGCGATCGGTGAGTTTCATGCTGGCACCTTTGCCGAAGCGAAACGCCTCTACGATGAAGCAGTTGCGACCTATGGCGAAGGGTTTAAAGAAGCCTATTTGCTGCAAGAGCAAGGCACCGATAAAGGCATCTCGGTGATTCTCTGGGATAGCGAAGATAGCATGAAAGCCAATGTCAACGATGCCTATAAAGCGATCCTGAAAAAGTTGTTACCCCTCTTTGTCAGCCCTCCCAGCCTCAGAACCTATGAGGTCGTTAGCGAAGTTCGAGCCTCTGAGTGTCAGGCATCACGAGTATGAGGATTGGCGATACCCACGATCGCTCCTTAATCCAACTCGCTTTCATGAGACGAGCGATCGCGTTTCTGGTCATCATTGGTTTAGGGTTGTTGCTAACCGTGGTCAGTCCCCTCACTGCCACCGCTAAAGCAGATGCCCCAAGCCTGTATCAGCAGCGCGATCGCCCTCGTCCGGATGGCATTGGCAAACTCTACATGGGCCGAGAAATTGCTCAGGTTATGGGCCATCAAGGAGCCGCCTGGTTAGAGCGACCCAGCCGCACTTGGGAAGAGCAACCGCAGCAAGTGATTGAAGCACTTGATCTCCAACCGACTGATGTCATCGCGGATATTGGCGCAGGGACAGGCTACTTTAGTTTTCGCCTCAGCCTTCTGGTGCCAGCAGGAAAAGTCTTGGCGGTGGATGTGCAGCCAGAGATGATCGACATTCTGAATTTCCTCAAGCAGGAAAACCAAGCCACCAATGTCGAGCCAGTTCTGGGCACCGTACAAGACCCCCATCTCCCACCTGCTAGTGTGGATCTGGCGTTAATGGTAGATGCTTATCACGAATTTGAGTATCCCCAGGAAATGATGACTGCCTTGGTGCGATCGCTCAAACCCGGAGGGCGAGTCGTGCTTGTAGAATACCGAGGTGAGAATCCCTTCATTCCGATCAAAGCGCTGCACAAAATGACGCAGCGGCAAGTCAAAAAGGAGATGCAGGCAGTAGGTTTAGTTTGGCAAGAAACCAAGAACTTATTGCCGCAACAGCACATCATGATTTTTCGCAAGGTTGCTTAGCGATCGCCCCTGCTTGCAATCTTTCCTCAACCCTCTTCAAGCTGAAGCAGGCGGAATTACTGTTGCCTGGTTGGTGCCGCTGTTCCAGACAATCCAACCACAAGTACTATCGGTTTCAGGCTGGCTCTGAGTCACCTTAAAGTAGAGCTTGTCACCCGTGCGCGGTTCGATCGCAAAGTCAGCATTTTGAGCATACACCACCTTAAATCCTCGATCTCTGAGGCAGTAAGTCGCCCAAGCCTTGAGAGAATGCTTGGCTGGCTCATAGGGAATGGGAGGATTGTGAAAAACAGTCTCAATCGTACCGATCAGTGACACGGGAACTCGATCCTCTAGACAACAGCAAATACTCGTTACCTCTCTAGTATCTCTGACAGCGGTTCCAGAATTGCATCTCTGGGGTTTTGAGGTGGGAATACTGTCAGTATTTAAGACAGTAGCGAACTCATCCATTTGGGGAGCCAGAAAGTGTGAAAAATCCCGTAGGCAAATTCATTCGCCGAGTCAGGCTTTGGTTGCCAACCTTACTGGAAGCTCCCAACGAAGCTGAGTTTGATAGCTATTGGGCTTGGCGACGACGCTTTCTCTACCAGCGGTTGAGCTTAGGCTTAGGGCTGGGACTGCTATATTTCTCCGGATTAACCGGGCTGTATTTCATTCAAATGCTACTGGGCGATCGCTCCCTCGGCTCAAATTTGTTCAAGAACTTAGTGACTGCCCTCAGTATGGCGAGTTGGCTCGTTTGGTTGCAGTTACCGATGGGTCGCCGCCACCAAGCGATCGCTTTTTTGGGTCTGTCTTGGTCGGTCACCATGCTGACCAATGTGCCCTTGCCGCCTGATCTCATAGTCATCACTGATTTAAAGGGATGGACGATCACTTTCTTTGCCCAAGCCACCATTATTCCGTTCCGCTGGCGCTTGCATTTCCTTTCGCAACTGGGTGCCTATGCCTTTTTCTTTGTTGCCAGTTGGGTGGTCAATCGGCAGTTCTTGCCCACAAGCATTCCAGCCACTAGTTTGCTATTCGATATGGTTTGGATCTGTGTGATGTCTACTTTGGTGGTGTATCTCTATGAGCGCCTCTCCAAAGCAGAGTTCCAAACCCGCCGCAAACTGCGCCAAGAACAACAGCGATCGGAACAATTACTCCTCAACATTCTTCCTCCTTCCATTGCTGAACGATTGCTCAAGCAACAACAAACGATCGCTGATAGCTTTGCTGAAGTTACGGTACTGTTTGCCGATATTGTTGGCTTTACCCAGCTTTCTACACAGATGTCTGCGCCTGAAGTGGTGAACTTGCTCAATCAGGTTTTCTCCCGCTTTGATGAGTTGGCTGAACAGTACGGCCTAGAGAAAATTAAAACCATTGGCGATGCCTACATGGTGGTGTCGGGTCTACCGCAAAATCGCACCGATCATGCCGCCGCGATCGCCGAGATGGCCCTGACCATGCAGCAAGCCCTCAAGGAACTGAATAGCCAAAATGGACACAAGCTAGAAATTCGCACAGGCATTCATACTGGGCCTGTCGTGGCTGGGATCATTGGCCTGAAAAAATTTGCCTACGACCTGTGGGGGGATACAGTCAACACGGCTAGTCGGATGGAATCTCAAGGTTTGCCCGGAGAAATTCAAGTTAGCCAAACAACTTACGAGTGTTTGCAGCAGCAATATCTATTTGAGGCGCGCGGTAGTATCACCATTAAGGGAAAAGGAGAGATGACTACCTATTTGCTGAGAGGGAAATGCGCTCCTAAAGCGATCGCCACCGATCAAGAGATTTAATATAACTTTGCGGCTAGGGAGTAGCAAATCCAAAGACTTTGCAGAGATTTAAAGACTGTGCAAGTTGTCATAA
>DATNPE010000264.1:0-4296 GCA_036703355.1 Allocoleopsis sp.
TGCCCCGCTACTGGAGCACATCCAAAACGGCGATATCGATCCTTCGTTTGTGATTACCCATCGACTGCCGCTAGAGCAAGCCCCGCATGGTTACGAGATCTTTAAGCACAAAAAGGATCACTGCATCAAGGTTGTACTCAAGCCAGGTCAGAGTGCCTGAAATCCCAGTGAGGTAAACTTAGCTGGCGGCAAAGGAGAAGCAAGCCAGGGTAAACGAGCGTGGAGCAGACGGAATTGAGATTCAAACAGCCGACGTTTAGAGGAGACCTAGAAAAATGGTTAGTCAGTTGCAGAAGTTACCCACCGATGAGTCGTTAGGCACACTGGAGACAGTGGCTCACTTTGACGGCGCAATGCTAACCGGGGTAACAGTGTCACATCAGGGGCGCATCTTCGTCAATTTTCCGAAGTGGGGTGATGAGGTCGCATTCACCGTGGCGGAAGTCCGGGAAGGTCGTCCCGTAGCTTATCCAGATGAAGCGTTCAATCGTACCAACCCTAACGACCTCGCTGCCGCGCTGGTGTCTGTGCAAAGTGTGGTTGTCGATCCGGTCGATCGCCTATGGATTCTCGACACGGGCAGTCCGATGTTCCAGCCGACGCAGTATGGTGGACCGAAGCTCGTCTGTGTGGATTTGACGAGCGATCGCGTGATCAAAACAATCCTTTTTCCCCAAGATGTCGCCCTGCCTACCAGTTACCTGAACGATGTCCGCTTCGACCTGCGGCGCGGTACCGAAGGTATGGCATTCATTACAGATTCGTCTGACCAAGGGGCAAATGGAATTGTTGTAGTAGATTTGGCATCAGGCGAGAGCTGGCGCCAGCTGCACGATCATCTGTCTACAAAGGCTGAGGCGCTATCAAGTTTCCGCCCAATCGTCGAGGGTCGTCCGTTTATGGAACGCCCGCCGGACGGAAAGGCCAAGCCTATGCAAATGGGGTCAGACGGGATTGCCATTAGTGCAGACGGGTCACGCCTGTACTACTGCCCGCTTGCTAGCCGACGGCTCTATAGCGTTGCCATTGATGCACTCGTGGATCGCTCAATTGACGAAAGTGCCGTTGCTGCAACCGTAATTGATGAAGGAGACAGGGGCGGTGCTTCAGATGGACTCGAAACAGACGCAGCAGGGTATATCTACTCGACGAACTACGAGCATAATGCGGTTCTGCGTCGCCGTTCTGGTGGGGAGTGGGAAACGGTAGTACACGACCCCCGCCTTCTGTGGCCCGATACGATGTCCGTTGCGGCAGATGGATACCTCTACGTCACAGCCAATCAGTTGCATCGTCAGGCGAAATACCAAAAGGGAAAAGACTTGCGCCAAAAGCCGTATACGCTCTTTCGCGTTCGCATCGACGCTCAACCTGTTCTACTGCGGTGAGGCTCGAAAACGTATGGGCGCTATGGGCACCGCGATGCCACCATGATCCTTTTGGCTTATCGATATGGCTTACGGGTATCAGAACTATGTTCATTGCGATGGAACCAGGTCGATTTAGAGGCAGGACTGTTGCATGTCAGACGATTGAAGCATGGCATTCCCAGTGTTCATCCCTTATATGCTCCAGAACTACGAGCATTGCGGAAGTTACAACGAGAGTCCAAGACATTCCCCTATCTCTTTGTTACAGAACGGGGTAGCCCCATGACGGCTGCTGGGTTTCGTAAATTGCTCAGTCGTATTGGCAGTCATTCGTCTCTGACGTTTTCAGTTCATCCCCACATGTTGCGGCATGGGTATGGCTATAAGTTAGTCAATGACGGGCATGACACGCGATCTATTCAGCACTACCTGGGGCATAAGAACATTCAGCATACAGTGCGCTACACAGAGTTGTCCCCAGACTGTTTCAACGACTTTTGGCAGGACTGATTTCCTTAACGACCAAAATTTTTCCGTTGCTAAAACTAAGCCTCCATGCTAAAAGCTCTTCAGCCGATAGAATTCGAGAATCACGCAAGATTCCACCATTCCACCACCTCAAAAACTCTCGATGAGAGTGACTAAGTGCATGTCCACAATGCCTTTCAACAGCAGCGATCGCCGCTTCATCTGCTCCTGCTGAAGGTAAAACCAAATACTTTTGACCTTCAAGGCGGTTGAGGGAAGTGCTTAATTCATGAACTGAAGGAAGACCTTAGGAACATTTATGAACACTCCAGAACGGTTCAGGGTGCTAAGGTGAAATTCCAACACTGGATACGAGTGGCAGGACTGCTCTATCAAGATTCTGCGGCAATGATAGAACGGCACTTAAATGGGATTTGCAATTATTTCGAGCATCGTACCACGAGTGGAGTCACCGAAGGCATCAACACCAAAATCAAGCTCATCAAGCGCCAAGGCTATGGGTTTTCTAACTTTGAGCACTTTCGCTTGAGGCTATTATCTTGCTTGGGTAATTAACAAACCATCACACACTTAGTTCAGGAGAGCCAAAATGCAGCAGTAGCAGACAGACTTAAACTCAGCAACATCGCCTTTCGTCCGTCCGCTACCGTGAAGTGTATGTCCAGCATGGGCGTGAACTAATAGTGGGCATGAAGCTCACAGTTTAGTTTGTCACACACCTACGCCGAGAGGTACGGTTGTAGAGCGCTTAGTGACCGGCGTGCTCGACAGCGAAACTTTAGCGTAGACCTCGTCTTTTCGTGGCAGAAAGATCGGCGAGTTAATATCTGCTTCCCCTACTTTGACCTTTCCTTTGTCCTCGTCAAGTGTTTCATCGCTGAGCACACGCGTCTCCTTAAAAGGTTGAGGCCCAGCGGCGGCGACAGTGAATTGCTTATAAGGGGTTTTGATGAACAATGTACCCCATAAAAACGTATAGAGTTCATCTTCGCCAGCCGAATCGTCGAATGGAAGGTTGTCGCCTGACTTATCTTCTCCGAGAAGTTTGATTTCTAGACGATAGCTTTTACCCACCTCGCCAGCATCGAAACTCATGGTTCCACTGACGGTTACGTTTTTGGTGTTCGCTGCCGACCCCTGCGAGATCGAGAGAGAAACTTGCGATATTGAAGCCATGTTTTTCCTCCTTAGTGTGATTGACGTTATCCTTTGACTAAGCAACATAGTCTTCTTTAGCGTACGTAACTTACTTCAGCTCTGACGGTACACTTGAGGGTGCTTTTTGATAAGCTTCAATCCCTACGCTCACTCTCAAAATCTCATCACACCATTTGCGCTTACTAGGTCAAGAGATCAATTGGTTTACTAATAAGGGCTAAGATTTCAAAGACTCAAAGCTGCGATCGCCTGCTCCAACTGCTCATCAGAAACTTCCAAATACTCTTGCAGCGCAGCTAAGCTCTCATGCCCAGAGATCTCCTGAGTCACCGGTAAAGGTGTTCCCAGATTAGACATTCTGGTTAAAACAGTTCGACGGGATCTGTGGGTACTTGCTCCCTCAATTTCCAACGCCTCAAATGTTTCCCTAAGAATTGCTCCTGCTGAGTCCGGGTGAATGTGCCCTCTTCCCCGGTCGTTGGGGAAGACATAAATTTTCCAGCGTTTGATTGATGTGCCGCCAGTAGTGCTGCAAGTTCTGCTCTCACTGGAATGGAGCGGGTTGAGCGCTTTCCCTTAATATTGCCCTTCCTCAGAGTCAGCCGCGATTGCACACCAGCAGGCCCATAGATGTCATTGGTTTGAAGTGAGCACACTTCAGCAATGCGACAACCTGTGTAGAAGCATACGCCAAATAACGCTTTATCCCTGGAATTGGTTAACCCCACTTCAAACAGTTGCCTGATCTCATGAGGAGTGAGAATTTTAGCCTTGCCGTGGCGGTTGATCTTCATGGAGATGCTACACCGGAAAGCCATGATTTTACGATGTATTGGGGTTAAAGTATTGAAATTGCGTTGCTGGTCGTCAGATTTCAATGCAATGCAGTACGAAGCTTGGTGGATCAGCTCTATTAATGATGCTAGTGCTGGGAGTCTTCTCTCAAATTTAATTTTTGAGTGAATTTGTTTTTCAGGTCTAGTACCTACCGATGGTTATGAAAGACAATGTGATAAATCAAGCAAGAGGACAGTAGCGTGGAAATTGTCGAGCTTAAAAAAGCTAAAACGCCGAAAGAGCGATTAGTGAATCAACTCACGCAAGAGATTGGTGGGCTCGCAAGCTACTGGAATAAGATTCCCGCTGAGCAATTGAGAGCGCTGCATAGTGCCATTCAAGATAACGATGACGCCAAAGCTGGTCTAGCGAGTTTAGTCAAACAGTTGCAGGAAGCGAAACAAACTAATTCTCAATTAAACCAAAAGAATTTTGGGTTGAC
>DATNPE010000265.1:0-14603 GCA_036703355.1 Allocoleopsis sp.
CCGGGTTGAGTTGCCCACAGCCGCACCACACTATCTTCACTGGCGGTCGCGATGTAAGCCCCATCGGGACTAAACTGGGCCGCCTCGATCGCGCCTTGATGCCCTCGCAAAACACTGACTTCTCGCCCGGTATAAACTTCCCACAAATGAGCGGTATAAGCAGTCGTGCGATCGCCCACTTGGTTGCGCGTGGTCGTTAGGATGTAGTCACCATTGGGGCTGAAGGCGATCGGTTCTGGGCCTGCATAGCGAATCATCCTGGGCACTTCTTTGGGGGGGGCTAGGTTGGCCCACAGTTGTCCAGAGCGCAGATTCCACAGCTTGACTTGCTGGCTGGGATCAGCCGTAGCCAAATATTTTTCGTCAGGACTAAACACCACTTGCAGAATTGGAGCCGATTGCGTAGGCGATGAAATTTGGTGTAATGGCTGCGAGGGGTGAGACCAGCGATCGCTCTTGGTTGCGGCCCCTGTCCCAGGACTCAGGGGAGGCACAGCCGCAGTTGAACTCCCTTGATTGAAAGCACTAAACCCTTGGTCTTTATGGGAGAAAACTTGTTGTAGGCGACCTGTTTTGGTATGCCATAGGCGAGCTTGGCCATCATCACAAGCCATGGCAATCCAATGGCCACTGCGACTAAAAGTAGCTTGGTTGATTGCGCCTGGATGGAGTAGTGCTGTCTGCACTCGTCCAGTTGCCACTTGCCAAAGCTGAGCTTTACCCTCCGCACTGGCAGTCAGGAGCGATCGCCCATCGGGGCTAAACTGAATGCTGTTAATTGGGCCTTGGAGGGCTATTTTAGTTTGCAATTGCCCAGTTTTGAGTTGCCAAATTCGCACCATTTGGTCAGCGCTAGCTGCTGCCAGCCATTGCCCTTTAGGACTAAAGGCAATTTGTCTCACTTCTCCAGTAAACCCAGCCAGTTGCAGCAAAGGTACCCCGGAGTCAACCGCCCAAACTTTCACCTGTCGGGTGCCTTTGGCGATCGCTGCCAATTGCTTGCCATCTGGGCTAAAAACCAAGGCTGTAATTGCTGAGCGAGTAGGAGTAGAAGGAGCAGATGCTGCTTGGGACGCTGGCTTAGACTGGCTAGCGCGAGTTTCAGACACAGGCACATCCCATTGGAGAACGCGATCGGTCGTTTGAGATTGCAGCGACCAAATGCGAATCGTGCCATCTGCCCCTGCTGTGGCAATTCGGTTTTGGCTAGGGCTAAAGGCAACTTGATTCACCGCTCCTTGATGACCTCGGAGTTCGACCTGTAGCTGCAATTTCTGTAGCGCCGCTCTTAAACTGGCTTCTGCCTCGTAGGTAGGTTTTCCTGCTTCAGCGGCAAGACGACTAATCAGCAAAGCGGTCGTGGGGTCGCCCTCTGATTCCTGCAAGATGGTTTGGGCGATCGCGGCTCTTTGGCGGGAGGTGGCGACCTGAATCTGGTAGTCCTTCTCGGCTTGGTTACTCACCGCTGTGCGGTATTGGTTAAATGAAACGGTCAGAGCGACCAACAGCGCACAAGGTACGGCAATCTGTAAGACCCTGGACTCCTTTTGCGCCTTGCGGCTTTCCTCCTGGCTGACTGCGACATACTGCTGAGCTAAAGCCGACAGCTCATCCGGGTAGCTGTGCAAAAAGTCCTCCGCATCAATGAGGCGGCTCCCCCGCAGTAGATACTCTGTCTCTAGGGGCTGCTCGGCTCGTTGCCATTCCCGCGTGGCTTGTTCAATCCGTCGCTGTCGCCGTAGCATTTCGCGATTTTCATCCAGCCAAGTCCGTAACAAAGGCCAATTCCGAATCAAGGCTTCGTGAGCGACATCCACCGTTTCGTAATAGAGCACAGTCGATGAGCTGGCTGGGAGAAACCAAGCAGAGTCAGCCCCCACTAAGTTGAGTTCTGCTGGCAAGCCTGACCCTGCATGACCCAATTGGGATAACTTTACTGAGCTAGCGTGAGAGTTCCAAGCCCAGGTTGAGTTAGCAGCATTTGGATTGGCTTGAGCAAAGCGTAAAGCAGTAGACAGGGTAGTGTTGGGATGGGGAGTGGTCAGGGGAGCACCGGTTTCATCCGTTTGGGTCGTGCTGGCAGGGATTTGGTTTGTCACCACCAGCTTGGCAACAACTAACTTTTCTAGAACTTTTTCTACTAGCTCAGCGGGGAACCGGGGGCTGATCAGCTCTGCTTTGAGGATGCGACGACGGGTATCTTCGGTTCCTTCCCCTAACTGCGTCAGCGCTAGAAAGATCCGTTGGGCCACTCGTTGTTCTTCCGGAGCTAGGCTACAGAAAATCTCGGTGGCTCGCTTTTGCAGGGTGCCCCGCACGCCGCCTAATTCCGTGTAGGCATTGAGAGTCAAACGAGCTGGCTGGCCGTCTTCACTTTCTTGTCGTCGCTCCCATAGCTCTAGCAGCGTGTACTGGAGGAGAGGCAGTTCTCCTGGCGCACCCACCACATCTAGCAGCATGGTGTAGATCAAATTCGGTTCGCAAACCAGTCCAACTTTTTGCGCTGGGCGGACGATCGTTGCTTTGATCTGCTCGTAGGTCAGGGGCGTGACGGTGACTAAGTTTTGTTCAATTTTCTGCGCCAACTGGTTGTAGAGCGAACATTTGCCAAAGAAGTCAGCCCGCAGCCCGATCACAATGCTGAGATAGTGACCTGCGTCTTGCAAGGCTCCCACCAGACAGTTAAAAAAGCGGTAGCGCTCTTGCTCGGATTGCGGCCCCTGACATAAGGTAAAAACTTCCTCAAACTGATCAATGATTAAAACTAGGCGGGGTTTGGTGGAGCTAGGAGTTTCTGTATCCTTTTGGCTGGCGATCGCGCTGGCTTGCGCCAATTGAGCTAAACCAGACCCTCCGTCTTTGAGAAAGGCTTCGGCGCGGCGCAACTGTTCGGCCCGATCCAGCCCTGTTGCTTGGGGGTCAATAAAGGCATGAGCCAGACTTCTCAGGGGATGGTCACCAGGCGTGATCAATTTAATTTGCCAGCGATCGCTCCCCGAAAACTTATTGCCCTTGCGTAACTCATGCATTAAACCTGCCCGTAGCAGCGAGGATTTACCGCTCCCGGATGCCCCCACGACTGCCACAAACTTGCCCTGCCGTAGTTTGTCAATCAGTTGATCCGTTAAATCCTCACGACCAAAAAAGTATTCCGCGTGCGACTCATCAAAAAACTCTAAGCCTCGGTAGGGACAAATGGTTTGAGGCTTGACACTCAGCACTGTTGCGGGCGGCTTCGTACAACGGGTGAGAATAATTTCGCTACCCGAATTCTCAAATAGCGGTTGCTGCACTTCCGTTTTCAGAGCATTGCTCACCCAATGGGCCAACGAGTAGTTAGTGACGACTCCAGTTTCATTACTTTTAGGATCAAGCCCATTTAAGACCGCCTGTGTAAATACACTGTAAGCACTATCTAGTGACTCATAAGCGGTTTCGTATTCTCTTGAAGCTGCCATAAACAGGCGATCGGTCCCTGCATGAGCACCCGGATCAGCTTCCAACATATTGAATAGTTCACCACTGTGACAGCAGTCTAGCCATATGATCCGCTGTCGTACCGGGCTCTCTTGCAGCAACCGCCGCAGCCAAAACAGTGATAAACCATAAAATCCTACGTCTGGGTGGGAATCACTGAGGGCTAAGTATCCTTCCTGAATCCCCGCATCTTTTTGTAAACCGTGTCCCGAAAAATAAAACAGAGCGGTATGAGGAATATTGTTGCCTTTGGGCTTGAAAAGCCGAATCAGTGCAGCCTCCAGTTCTCGCAGCGTCACTTGAGTTTTGAGACCCACCTTCGTCTGCACGGTCCCCGTCACGTTGTCCGTAGCCACCACTTCTGGTAGGCGCGTCACTCGAAACTCGCCATAGGTTTGCAATTGTTGAGCGATCGCCTCTGCATCTCGTGCTGGAGCATTCAGGCTGGGCAAGTATTGATAGGCATTAATTCCAACAACTAAAGCATCCCGTGACATGATCCACTATTCCTGGCAACACCCTGACAGAGCAGTAGGAAACTGGCTTCACTCCCCAAACTAATGGGCAGTTTTCAACCAACATCAAAATGCAAATCTTTAGAAATCCTGTAACTTTAATTTCAAGCGTTTAACCACTAAGACCACTAAAAGAAGTAAGTTTTAGTTGGAGCTTTTCGCAACGTTTATTACTGCTTTGTGAAGGATTCAGGAAACTGACCGCAACGCTTTTCAACAGGGCTTATAGCCCAAAAACGCAGCATTACTAACTATTGAAAACCAGAAGCAATCAAGTTAAGTTTTCCAGTTCTTAGTTAATCTCATCTATCAAAATCAGCTTGAGACGTTTATTAAATTTCAATATTGTCAAAATATCGGAATATACAGTTCCTGTAAAAGGGGGTGATAACCCCTATATCGGATTGCTTTAAGTTAATCAAAAACCTGATTCATAAACACTTTCAGCTCAAAGGCAAGGGAAGCTTAACCCTATCATCCCTACCTACAACAGCCCCATTCCAACGTAGAAGAGGGGTGTCGTCTTCAGTTAACAAAGTGAAATTACGGAAACAAGCTCATAACTCCAGTAGAGCAAAAGTTCTCTCTGAAACTACTGCCGTAAAAATACTGAAACTACAGCACTGCAGCGATCGCCAAGTCTTTGATCATCTCGCTCAGCGATATATAACTATGATCTTAAGTCAAGGATTTGAATCACATTTAAAAAGAACTTAGATCACAAACAAGAACCAGAAATCTCAAAGAAATTTTTAATTCAATAAGAATATACACAGATTATTTTACAAAACTTAAAGTTAAATTTGGTTGGCTTGAAGTGTTAGCAATCAACTCGGTCTCTATCCGACTCCTTCAACGACTGAAACTAATATCATCCACAGTCAGGTGCCCACCAAAAGCGTAGAAGACCACTCGGTGAATGTTAGAAGCAGCCAGAAACAGTTCAGTATTCGGTGGCAGGCTGGAATTAGAATTTGCCAGGTTTGCTTCTGCCAGTTCTACCTCGGCAATCAGTTGATTGTTGGCATCGTAAGCTGACAACACTGTGCGACGAGAACTCGTGACAAATCCACCCACCGCAGACATGGGATAGAGAAATCTAGCTTCGATCAAACCGTTCTTGGGAGAACCCATTAAAACATTTTTGCCAGAACGCGGTGGAAAGGCAGGGTTAGAAGGACACAGGGCGATCGCATTATTAAAAATCACGCCGTGTTGCTGAAATTGATCATTAACGACTTCAAAACAAGGTAGATCTTCTAGATCCAGATACCGACCCTGTGGCTGGACTATAGCTAAGCTCGACTCTGACCAAGGCTGAATCGGCAACCCAACTGCTGCCCCTGGCGATCGCTCTAGTAGCTCTGGCACCGAGGCCATGACTGCAAAATCAGCATGAGATGCTCGGTAGTTGCTACGGGGACTACTTTCATTCGTTGGAAGAGTAAATGACTCTGTCATAACACCTCTTGGCTTGTCTGATATATCGTGCAGTGATTACAGACCATAAAGATCAGTGCATAAGACTGCTTCTAGCCACCACTTCGATAGAGAGCGAGACAATCAAGCTCACTCTAATTTACGCACTCGTCAGTCGTAGACACCCTGGCAATAACTTCCCAGAAAAGCTTGAGTCTGACTTCACTCGAATGGGTAGAACTCTGGAGTTTTTTCGCATTCATGAAGTTTGAGTGAGGTCAAAGCGACTCCGTGCAACGACAGATTGCTAGAACCCTGATTGCTGAATCGTTAACTAAAAAATTCCTAGACACCTTGCGTAGTTACGGAAGTCAGTCACTACTTATCTGTTTTCTGACCGCTGATTCACCCTGATTGCGACCTTGAAGCACCCTTATTAAGAAATGTAACGCAAGACTCTCAGAAAGGCGAGGAATCTACCGCAGCGAAAGATTTTCGTGTCTTTATAATTTCCCTGATTTTGTAGGGATTGGATGTTTCCTACAGTACAGTTCTACGGTTTTGTTGACTCATGGCAATTCGGGCCAAGATTTGTTCAAATATAAACAAACTTTGTCGGGACTTGACAAAATCTTCATAATTTACACTCGTTTAGCACGAAGCGATCGCCGCATGTTTTTGCCACCTGGCTTCCAGCAACGTTCCAGCCTGACGAAGTTGGGCAGAATGGTTTACTACACTGCCACCATCGATCGCCTGCTCTACAATGCTGGAGTTGCTGGGGCTGGCGGCATTCGCAGCTTTTTGGCACAGCGTCAGTTTGCCCGTCCAGAACGAGTGTGTTGATTCGGCAATTCCTGCAAAGTTCAGAACTACAAGAGTTACTTATCGTTCAGTCTGACATCCACCACGCTGGCATTGAAGTCGTACAGATTGCCTTGTAGCTGAACCACACTACCAATCTTGATCTTGCTGTTGCCCAAGATCGGGCCATCATTGGTCACTTGGGCTTTCCCTCCCACTGTGATTAGCAAATCCGTACTGTAGGCTAGCTCAGAGCGGGGATCGGGAATGACTTTCACAGAACCATCGGGCTGAGTCACCAGCACATTGCGTGGCAGCACCTGGACCGACTTAAGATCCACTTGACCGTAGGGCTGGTTGCGGATGACCAGAGTCGTCTTCTTGGCGCTTTGAAAATCTTGAATAAAGTCTTTGGGATTGCTGACACTCAAGCCTTTGGCAATTAGATCCACCTCAATCGGCTTGGTCGAGTTGCTGATCTGAGCTACGGTCCCGGTGCCTGGAACCAAAAAGATGCCAATCACTACCAGCAAGATGACAAGGGCGGCACCCACATCGAGAATGCTAACTTTGCCAAAGAGACGACCTTGAGAGTCCAAAATAGCCATACAAGTTTACCTTGCTGATACCGAAGAAACGAAATCAATCACTGGGCATCGGCTCTTCAATCTGATGCAAGCCGCCACAACACTGTGTCAGATTACCATAACTTGCACGTCAAAGATTTACCAAAGATTTAAGGGCCTGAAGATGAAATTTGTTGTGCTTTTAGATGGCAACTTTGGCCTTAGGGTGTACGTCTAGAATCATCTAAAGAACCTTGTTACTTATAAGCCCTTATAAGCTTCTCAGACTAGGTCTGAGATTTGGAGTTCCTTTCAGATTTAGCGTTTTTGTCTTCTCCTCACCTATCAGTCATCATGCTCAACCGCTTTTCTATTTCTCGTCGTTCTACCCGTCGCTGGTTTTATCCTTTCATTTCTTTCGCGATCGCTCTAGGACTAATTGTTGACTCGCCCAGTGCTAGCACCGCTTTACCTTGGGCTGACCTCATTTTCCGAGGCGTACAGATCATTCAACTCTCTAAAGTGTCCGATCGCGAGGAGGTGGCGATTGGTCGTCAAATTAATCAGCAGTTGGTCAATAGCGAGTTTCGACTCTATCGCAATCGGGCCATTAATGAATATGTCGATCAAATCGGTCAACGCTTAGCCGCCAAGAGCGATCGCCCTCAAATCCCTTACGTCTTCCAAGTCGTAGAGGATAACCGAGTCAATGCCTTTGCCACAGCGGGTGGTTATGTTTATGTCACGACAGAATTGATCAGAACCGCAGCCAATGAAGCAGAGTTAGCCAGCGTCTTGGGTCACGAAACTGGACACATTGAGGGGCGGCATCTCCTACAGCAAATGCGACAGACTGCCATCACTCGTGGGATTGCTACGGCCGCCGGACTCGATCGCAGTACCTTGGCGGGGATCGGGGTAGAACTGGCTTTGAGCCGTCCCAATAGCCGTCAAGATGAGTACGAAGCGGACCAGAGAGGTCTCCGGATTTTAACCAGAGCAGGCTATGCCCCATCCGCAATGGTCAGCTTTATGGAGAAGCTGTTGCGAGGCGGCTCCCTGCCTACGTTTTTGAGCACTCACCCCAACACTAAAGACCGGATTGAAGCTCTCAAGCGCAGCATCAACTCTAATAGCAGCACTGGCAGTAATACCCCCACTACTGGCAATGGCTTAGATAGCGTCGCCTACAAAGCTAAGATTCAGTCTTTGCTCAGTCGCTCTTAAAGCTGACTTTCATTTTCTCTGCAAAAGCTTCAAGCTCAGAGGTGTCTAGAAGCTAAGAGCGAAGCATTTGGTGGCGGGCAATGATTTGGGATGGCTCTACTTGTGTAATGGCTTCATCTAAAGGCATTGTCCGCACTTCTTGCTGCCACACATTCACTTGGTAAACTCGGCGATTGGTAATATCGACGCCAGTCAGCCAACCGCTTTTTTGGTGATAGGCTCCAGTATCAATATCTAACCAGCCTCTGCCTTGAGCCACAGCTCCCGGCGATACCCCTGGCAGGGTGAAGGTAATGGTATGCCCCGTCACGATCAATTTATCGGGGAAATATGGCTTCGTGCTGCTGTGGAATTCTTCGCGAATCCAGCAAAATTCGTGGGAGGTTTGGTCTTCGATGGACATCTCTGGATGCACCCCTGCGTGGACCAACCAAATATCTCCCAAGTCCATATACATCGGCAGCGTCTTGATCCAATCCAAGTGCTCTGCCAGTAAGTCCATGTTCTTGTAGCTAGCCACCGTGGCCTGACCGCCGCTGTAGAGCCAAGCTTGTAAGCCTGGGCCAAACGCCCGTCCCTTGGGAAAAGCATCAATCATCAGTTGCTCGTGATTTCCCAGGAGACAGTGGTAGTCGCTTTTCTGCACAAAGTCCACGACTTGGGCGCTGCGCGGTCCTCGGTCAATTAGGTCGCCCAGGAAATAAACTTGGTCGTCTCCGTTGGGAGCGATCGCCTCCAGCAAAATCATCAAGCCATCATAATGACCATGCACATCCCCGATGAAAATGCGACGGCGGTTAGGTTCGCTCATCCGGTCCTCTCATGCAAACAATTCAGTAAGACTTCAGAGCCAGCCTGGATAGCTTCAATTTGCAGTGAAAGAGGAGCTATGGGAAGCACTGAACTCTTCATATAGTATGCCCTGAGTCCTCTTGGCAATCGCACCGTAATTGTGCCCAAAAGCACTATTTCTATTGTCTTGCTACTGGGTTAAAGCTTTGAGAAATCGCTGAAGTTCAGTCATAAAGCTGGTTTTAGGAGCAGGAGTTGGCGCTTCAGGTGTTCCCATAGTTTGCCCTAAAATGCGATCGATTTCATCACCCGCAGGTTTAGTCGCAACTTCGGCAATGAGTTTGTAGTCCTCTTCTTGTTCTAGCCAAACTTGCCAAGGGTCCGGATAACAGCGCAGCAGCGCACCATTTTCTAGAGGACGGAGGTAATAGCAAGACTCAAACGTGTTGAGAAAGCGAGTGCGTAGCTGGCGTCCTGCATATCCCAAGCCCACGGTGGCAATGTCTTCTAAGACAGGGTTTAAGAGAATAAAGGGACGTTCACCCGCTTCATCCGCCATTTTCTGCACTTCGGCGACTTCCACAGAAGTAGGCGCAACCATGAGAAAAGCGCGGTCTTCTGGCTGCATTTTGCCCTTCAGCTCGCCAATGCCGCGAATCTCAAAGGGCTTCTCTCCCCAATCTCGCCGAGCCAACGCTGCCGCACCAGCATCCGGAAAGAAAACTTTGAAGTTGGCTCCCAAATCTTCAAACAGGCTCAAAAACTGCTCAGCGATCGGCATGGGTTTGAGTTCGGGGAAGTTGAGTTCCACCTGGATACGACAAACGCCAGCCTCTAGAGCGGCTTGGGTTGCGAGTTTTGCTTGCTCGATCGCGTCTTCAAGGGTTTTGGGAAGTTCAGCCATGTTCGATCAGATGCTTGAGGGCCTGTGGACGCCGAGGTAGGTCACGAGTCTACGAGCGGCTTCCTACTAATTGTACGGGCATGAGTCGCTCTAAAACCTGCTGAAACACGGTAGCTGTCCAATCAATATCGTCAGCAGTCGTGTCTCGCCCTAGGGTAAAACGAATGCCACCTTTGGCTAAGCGATCGCTATACCCCATTGCCAACAAAGTCGGGCTGGGAGCAGTTTTGCCGCTGTGACAGGCCGAGCCCGCACTAATGGCAATGCCCGCCAGATTCATTTGGCGAACCAACGTTTTGCCGTTTAAAGTTTCATGATCGGTATCTTGCAGACAAACACTGACATGGTGGGGCAAGCGGTTCCAACGATCGCCTGTAGCTGTCACACCAGGAATCGCCAGCAGTTGGTCAAACAAGCGATCGCGCAGCCGAATTAAGCGGGGGGTTTCTGTCGCGAGTTCGGCGATCGCCAGTTCTGCCGCCACCCCAAATCCAGCGATCGCGGGTACGGCTTGAGTCCCAGAGCGCAGCTTAAATTCTTGGCCACCTCCACCCATCAGGGGCACCAGATCCACCCCAGGACGCACGTACAAAGCGCCAGAACCTTGCGGCCCATAGAGCTTGTGGCTGGACAGCGACAGTAGATCGACCGGAAGCTGCTGCACATCTATCTGCAACCGACCTGCGACCTGCACCGCGTCAGTATGAAACAACGCCCCATGATTGCGAGCAATTTCGCCTAGCAACTGAATTGGCTGCAAAGTACCAATTTCGCTTTGGCCGTAAATGATGGAAACGAGCACCGTATTAGGCTGCAAGGCATGGCGCAAATCCTGAGGGTTCACCCGCCCTTGAGCATCTACAGGTAAGCGAGTCACTTCCCACCCCCACTGCTCCAGCAAGCGCACAGGCTCGGCGATCGCCGAATGCTCCACGCTAGAGATAATCAGGTGTTGGGGGGTGGTGTATTGCCGCGCCACGCCCAAAATTGCCAAATTATCAGACTCGGTACCGCCCGATGTAAACACGATCGCCTCAGGCGGTGCGTTGAGCAAGCTAGCCACCTGAATTCGGGCCCGTTCTACCAAGGTTGCGGCTCGACTGCCCCACTCATGCAGACTAGAAGGATTGCCCCACTGCGCCGTTAAAGCCTGCTGCATGGCAGCGATCGCTTCGGCACGTGGAGGCGTTGTAGCACTGTAATCCAAATAGATTTGCATGAGTAGTCGCGTTCTAAAGCTTCAAGGAAAAGCGTTGCTCTCTTCCAGCATACCTTTCCATCCTAAGCCTACTGATCAAGGCAACATATCCACCTTCAGCAGAGGTGTGGGCGATTGTTGCAGCAAGAATTTGTATCCCTTATGACAAAACAGATTCAAGTAGGTTGCTTCTTGAGATAGAGCTGACTCGTGCCTGTTTATTGGCTTCTAGGCTGAGGAGCTATCAACTGCCACTGAATAGGATGATTGCAAGTCTCGGAGATGGAAACGGAGCTTTCTTAACAATGGCGCAAGAACAACAAAATTTACCTCAAGACGCCCAACAACTGCCCGAATCGGCTCAAAAGATCTTCCAAGCTGCCATGCAGAGCGCTCAATCTGACGGCATGTCTGAAGAGGGAGCAAGGAATGTTGCTTGGACCACCGTTAAGCATGAGTACACTCAAGGCAAGGACGGTCAGTGGGAGCGCAAGCCTGAAGACGAACATAGATATAAGTCAACCATCGTCAGCGGCAACTAATCACACTGATCAATCAAGGCGGACTACGAGCCTAGAGGAACTCCCTCAAATACAGCCAGATTCGCTCTAGATTTTGATGCCTACCACTAACCCCTCACCAAATGTGCTGGGGTTATTTTTCGTCTGGATGCAAAAGATGTCATGAGCAGGGGGCAATCTGTAGACAGGCATCCGGATGGCCCCTAGGAGCACTATTTTGCTGTTTTCAGTTTCTCTGCGATCGCATTTCTGCTTGAGTTTGCTACTGGTTTTGAGCCTGAGCGCTTGCCAACAAGTCCAATCCCAACCGCAGCGCCCCGCACCACTCCCACAAGATCCCTTAGTACAGGCTTACTTTAATCATGAGCCTGCTGCTGAATACACCGAGCCTTACCGCCAGCAAACTCGCCCTGGAGACAACCTGGAGCAGCAAATTATTGACGCGATCGCTTCCGCCCAATCCACTGTAGATGTGGCGGTGCAAGAGTTACGGTTGCCCAAAATTGCTCAAGCGCTGATCGAGCGCCACAAAGCAGGGGTGAAGGTGCGAGTGATTCTAGAAAACACCTACAGCCAACCTTGGAGTGCCATTACTGAAGCTGAACTGGCGAAACTACCGGAACGAGAACGCGATCGCTATCAGGAGTACCAGAAACTCGCAGACCAAAACCGCGACGGCAAACTCACGCCAGAGGAAATCAACCAAGGCGATACCTTGGTAATGCTGGAACAAGCGCAAGTGCCTTGGATTGACGACACCGCCAATGGCTCCGCTGGTAGCGACTTAATGCACCATAAGTTTGTCGTGGTGGATGGGCAACGCTTAATCGTCACTTCAGCGAACTTTACGACTAGCGACATTCACGGGGATTTCTCCCATGCCGCTAGCCAGGGTAATGCCAATAATATGTTGCAAATTAGCAGTCCCGAATTAGCCAAACTATTCACTCAAGAATTCGATGCCATGTGGGGAGATGGCCCTGGTGGTAAACCAGACAGCAAGTTTGGACTGCAAAAACCTTATCGTGCTCCCCAAATCGTTGTGCTCGGTAGTACTACCGTGACGGTACAGTTTTCGCCTACTAGCCCCTCTCGCCCTTGGAGCCAAAGCAGCAACGGCTTGATTGGCAAGACCCTTAGTACTGCTCAGCGATCGGTGAATTTGGCATTGTTTGTGTTTTCCGAGCAGCGTCTCGCAAACGGGTTGGAAAAAAATCATGAACGAGGCGTACCAATTCGAGCGCTCATCGATCCAGGTTTTGCCTATCGTTCCTACAGTGAAGCGCTAGACATGCTAGGGGTTGAACTCAAAGACGATTGCCGCGTCGAACCCAATAATCATCCTTGGCAAAACCCTATCAGTACCGTCGGAGCCCCGCGACTCCCACCTGGGGATCTGCTACATAACAAGTTCGGCATTGTCGATCAAGCCACTGTGATCACAGGCTCCCACAACTGGACCGCAGCCGCTAATACAGGTAACGACGAAACCCTGCTGGTCATTGAAAGCCCCACGGTCGCTGCTCACTACGAACGAGAATTTGAGCGGCTCTATACCAATGCCATCTTGGGTGTACCGCCAGCAGTCCAGCGCAAAATTGCAGCTCAAGCCAAAGAATGCCAATCAGGTCAAGCTCAGCCTCAGCCAACCCCCAAGCCACAAAGCTCGCGATCGCCCACTTCCCCCGCTACTGCTAGCCCTCCAGCCTCTACCAAACCTCCACAATCTCCAACTCCCTCCGTTGTCAACCTCAACACTGCTAGCCAGCAAGAATTAGAAACCTTACCGGGTGTCGGTCCCGCTCTAGCCCAGCGGATTATTCAAGCTCGCCAGCAAAAACCTTTTACTTCGCTCGCTGATCTCGATCGCGTCTCTGGAGTTGGCCCCACCCTGCTCAATCGCTTAGAACCATACGTCACTTGGTAAAATTAGCCGCCATTTTTTGTGGTGCATCTACTCGCAATACCATTTCTGCATGGCTCACCGTTAGCCAAGGTTGACCAAAATCAATCTGAGCCAACGGACTGTTTACAGGAACTTCTAAGTGACCTTGGACAATCCCTAAACGTGAGTCTAAATGCGCTTTAAAGGAGAGTAAAGCTGAATCTAACAGACTCAAGCTCGTAGCCGAGAAGGGTTGTCGCCAGAGGGAAAACGGTGGCTGGTAGCGCAACGAGCACAGTAAGCGATCGCCCTGCCTTACACTCACTTGCTGGGTTTCCCCCGCCTCCCAGATGAACTCTGCCAGTTCTTTCGGGAGTCCCCAAATCTCGCGACCACCTGCCACTGAATCAGGATTATCCACATAAATATGAGTGACCCAACCGCCGATATTGCCAGACTGACGGATCAGGGTGGCGACAATTAATTCGTTGTACTCCAAGCAAGAACCCGCTTGGTAAGCACTGAGATACACCGTACTAATAGCTTTTCCAGGCCAAGGCTCCAAAACCTCTAAACCCACAGGCAGCAGCGATCGCACCGCCGCACTATCAACCAGATGCAAGGTTTGCAAAGCATGTCCTCGTAGCGTCCAAGGCGCAGATGGATAGGGCACGATTTTATTCTCCAAGGGTGAATAGGGAAAACCAATCACACTGTAGAAACTCCCGCACTCAAATCACTCTCTCTCGCGTCAGACTTACTTGAGAGCCTGGGCTTGCTATCCTGTAGACAGTTGCACTGCTAGAAACGCTTGCGCTCCCAGCTATGACCCAACAACCAACCCGTATTTGTATTCTCGGTGGCGGCTTTGGGGGACTTTACACCGCCCTGCGGCTGAATCAGCTACCTTGGACCAAACTAGAAAAACCTGAAATCGTTTTGGTCGATCAGCGCGATCGCTTTTTGTTCTCACCACTGCTTTACGAACTAGTGACGGGAGAACTGCAAACCTGGGAAATAGCACCTCCCTTCACCGAATTGCTCGCCAATACCGACATTCGCTTCTGCCAAAACGCAGTGGCAGAGATTGATACCCAAGCTCAGCAAGTGCAACTACAAGACGGCCCCACCCTCAGCTACGACTACTTGGTGTTAGCTTTGGGCGGTGAAACTCCCTTAGATCTGGTTCCAGGTGCTGCCGAATATGCCCTACCGTTCCGCACCCTAGCAGATGCCTACACCCTCGAAGAAAGACTACGCCTCCTAGAAGCCTCAGAAGCCGACAAAATCCGCAT